>JADHWW010000162.1 GCA_016783285.1 Anaerolineae bacterium | reverse complement strand
CAGTATCCAGGGGCAAGATGAGGGCCACTGGCTGGCCCTGATACGTGACCACGTATTCAGCGCGACACTCGCGCACTTGCTTGATCACTTCGCTGGTTTGCTCCCGCAATTCACGCACTCCGATCAGGGACATGATTCCTCCTCCTGTGGTATCAATGATACCTTTCATTGATACCACATTCTACCATAGGTCACCTGTCCGTGCAACCGTTCGTCAAGCGCCCGGTTTGCTGAAACTGCAATAATCGGCCAAATGGTGTATAATCCCGACCACGAGGATCACTATGAAAGACAAAATCCCATGTCCCAGCCCCACAGAATTCGGCTCCATGCCACTCGACCCCATCTACGCCTGGGGTATCGTCTTGGAGCCGGTGGAGACGCTCATTGAGCGCACATCCGGCTTTATCGAGCAACTGGCCCGGGAGGCATACGAGCGCGGCGACGAGTTCGACTATGAAGACGAGGTATTGGAGCGCCGCTTCCTGGCCTTCTTTGACCGGATGGTGCAGGAGGGCACGCTCACCCGCCGGGCCGACGCCGACCCCGCGATGGGCCGGCGGATACTGGGACCCCGTCGCTGGCTGCGCGCCCAGCGCATCCGCATCAATCGCCTCGTCGCTCACTGGCGCGAGCACGGCGGTTAGCCGTCAGCATCCAGTTTTGACATCCCCTGCCCGGCGTGGTAAAATATCCCCGGAGGTGAGAGATGTCCGTTGAAGCAGTGGCCGTGTGGCCTGTGTCGAGCCGGTTGCAGAAGCGCACCCGGCGTCCAGAGGAAAAGACGGCGGCGTTGCGGGCCAATGTAGAGCAGATGACCCGCACCCTCGACCGCCCCGTCGCTACCTACGTCGTGGATGGGGAAGAGTTCGTCATCACCGAGACGGATGTGGCCGCCATGCGGGCGCGGCTGATCAAGCCCCACTCCAATGAGGCCGTCTGCGAACTGGCGTTGGCGGACAAGATGGCCGAGCGACACCGGAGCATCCCCACGGCTGAACGAGAACGTCGCTTCTGGGAGAACGTCGAGGCTATTCGCGCCGAGGCCATCGCCACAAGCATCGCCATTGACGACCCAATGGAGGCGGTCGTTGGCGACTGACCCTACCCGCTTGCGCGCTGTATTCGACACCAACGTGGTCATCGCTGCTCTGTTGAGCCGCAATCCCCACAGTCCCCTCGTCGAACTGTTACGCCGCTGGCGGAATGACGAGTTCGAACTGCTGTACTGCGATGACCTGCGCGCCGAATACCGTGAGAAACTGATCGCCAAAGGCGTACAGCCCGACAGACGTCACCGCCTTTTGGAGGATCTCACATCGTTAGGTACCTGTATCCTGCTCACCCCTGATGATCTTGTCCCCCGCATTCCCGACGACCCCGACGACGACGTGGTCATCGCCTGCGCAATCGCGGGTGAGGCCACCCACCTGGTGACCTACGACCCCCACCTGCACACCCTGGGCGCAGAGTACCAGGGCGTGCGCATCCTCGACGGCTTGCACTTTCTCTACACGGTGCGGGGCGACGTGCCTCCACCCCATTGATGCCCCGTTCGTCTTCACCTCATTCACGTTTCGTCGAGGCTTGACAACCTGGCGAAAGTGTGGTATCTTCCCGCCCGTTGTTAGGGCTTTGGCTGGCTGAAGCCAAAAGTATGTCACATAGTAAGCAAGGAGGAACGAAAATCATGGAAGATAATGGTCGCACCCTGGGAACTGTCCAGTGGTTCAGCCGTGTAAAGGGGTACGGATTCGTCCGCCCCGATGAGCAGGAGGAGGACGTCTTTGTCCACTACTCTGCCATACAAGGTGATGGCTACCGGAACTTGAGTCAGGGCCAGCGGGTAGAGTTCACGGTGGAAGATAGCCCCAAGGGGCCTCAAGCCGTGAACGTCGTCGGGCTTGACGTGGGAGAGAGCGAGTCCGTAGAAGCATACATCTAAGCACAAATCGGCAAGATACCTCTCCAGCCCCGGTGGCGCCAAGCCCCGGGGCTTTTCAGTCCCAATTTGACTTTTACGGCGTTTGGCGGTATCTTATACAAGTGTAGGGGTGATTTAAGATTTGTTGATTTGAGGTTGACGGATTTACTATAGATAGCACAAAAGCACAAACGGTCAACTGGTTAGTGCTTTTTCCCTCTCCCCCACAATGTTTCGCGCAGTTTTCAAATCTCCAAATCTTAAATCCGTAAATCTTAAATTCCCCTGAGTGTACTGAAATGTGATAAAGGAGGTTACGCATGGTGGAAGAACTGCGGGAACAAATGATCCAGGCAGGGGAAGAATTCGAGGATGAGGAGGAAGCGCGTTCCGCCCGGCTCTTGCTGGGCCTGGAACCGAGGCAGAGATTGGTATTGGCCATCTTGCTCTTCCTGAACGTGGCGCTGTGCGGCTGCATGGCATTGGTGATGACCGGACGAGTGATATTGCCGTTCTAGCCGGGCGATGAAAAACGAGCAAACTTTGTCCGTGCGGAGCGCCAAGCCCCGCGAGACGGCCCAGGTGCGTTTCCCCGACGGTCGCACCTTCGAGGCCCCTGTTGGAACGGTGTTGGAGCAGTACGTCAAGGTGGCGCTGGACGACAGCCCGGTACCTTTCATCGCCGCGCTGGTCAACGGCGAACTGCGCGAATTGATCTACCAGGTACAGTCCGACGCCAGGGTGATCCCCATCTTTCTCTCCGACTCCGATGGCGTGCGCATCTACCGGCGCTCCCTCTCCTTCCTGCTGGTGACCGTCGTGCGCGAACTGTTCCCAGAGGCCCAGGTTTTCGTAGACTACACCCTTCCCTTCGGCGGCTTCTTCTGCCGGGTACGGGGACGAGAACCGTTCAGTGCACAAGAACTGGCGCAGATTGAGGCCCGTATGCGCGAAATCGTCGGCGAGGATGCTCCGATCACACGGGAACGCGTGCCGCTCGACGAGGCCATCCAGACGTTTCACGCCCGTGGCGAGGAGGAAAAGGTCCAACTCTTGACGCGCCGCCGGAAGGATTACCTCACGCTCTACAACTTGCGTGGCTCACGCGACTATTTTCACGGTTACATGGTGCCCTCGACCGGCTACCTGCGCTACTTTGCCCTCCGCCCGTGGCCCCCGGGATTTGTGATCCAATATCCGCGCCGCCACCGCCCGACGGAACTCTTACCGGTGCGCGACTACCCCCAACTGACGGCCATCTTCCGCGAGTACGGCGAATGGCTGCGGCTGCTCGGCGTGGATTCGGTGAGCGGGCTGAACGAGGCCACCGCCAACGGCCGCATCCGCGAGATCGTCCTCGTCTCAGAGGCGTTGCACGAACAGCGCATCGCGCAGATTGCCGACCAGATCGCCCTGCGGCGGGATGAGGTGCGGCTGGTACTTATCGCCGGCCCTTCCGCTTCCGGCAAGACCACCTTCTCCAAACGCCTCTCTGTCCAATTGCTGGCTCACGGTATCCATCCCTTCCCCCTGGCGCTAGATAATTACTTCGTGGACCGGGAGAAGACACCCCGGGACGAGCATGGCAACTATGACTTCGAGACACTGGGAGCACTTGACGTACCGCTATTTAACCAGCACCTCCTGGCCCTTATGCGTGGAGAGGAGATGCAAATCCCCTGCTTCAACTTCAAGACGGGCCAGCGGGAGGAAGGCGAGACCGTCCAACTGGGCCCCGACCACATCATCATCGTCGAGGGTATCCACGGGATGAACCCTCGGCTGGCAGCGGCAGTACCGCGAGAGCGCACCTTCCGTATCTTCGTCTCGGCGCTGACACAACTCAACATTGACCGCCACAATCGGGTGCCGACGACAGATACCCGGCTAGTGCGCCGCGTCGTGCGCGACGCGATCTACCGGGGCTACACGGCCGAGGAGACGCTGAACCGCTGGGAGAGCGTGCGGCGAGGGGAGAAGCGGCACATCTTTCCCCACCAGGAGCACGCCGACGTGATGTTCAACTCGGCGCTGGCCTACGAACTGGCGGTGCTCAAGCCGCTGGCCGAGCCGCTGCTGCTACAGGTCGAGCCTTCCAACCCCCGGCGCGTGGAGGCCAAGCGGCTGCTGACCTTCCTGAAGTGGTTCCAGCCCTGCGGCACCGACCTGATCCCGGATAACTCCATCCTGCGCGAGTTCATCGGCGACTCCATCCTGAGGGATTATGTGCCGTGAATAATACGTATGCGTAGTGGGGGAATTTAAGATTTACGGATTTAAGATTTGGAGATTTGAAAACTGCGCGAAACATCGTGAGGAGAGGGAAAAAGCACTGGCCAGTTGACTGTTTGTGCTTTTGCGCTGACGATGGTAAATCCGTCAATCTCAAATCAACAAATCTTAAATCACCCCTGTAATGGTATCCCGAGTATTGAGACGCTTCTGGTCATTGGTCGCCATTGTTCTGCTGACGGTAGCCGCCATCGGAGTGGCACGTTGGCTGATGGTAGACCTTCCCTCGCCCGACTGCCTGTACGAGCGGGCCGTCGCCCCATCCACGCGCATCTATGACCGGCACGGACGGCTGCTGTACGAGATACTCGATCCGCACGGCGGCGCGCACACCCCCGTCTCTCTGGACGAGATCCCGCAATCTTGCATCAATGCCACCATCGCCACCGAAGACGCCAGTTTTTATAGCAACCCCGGCGTGGACACCTGGGCCATCGTCCGCGCGCTGTGGATCAACCTGCGCGGCGGCGAGATCCTGTCGGGCGGCAGTACCATCACCCAGCAACTGGCCCGCAACCTGCTCCTTTCGCCTGAGGAGCGGGCCGAGATCAGCCTGGAGCGCAAACTGCGAGAGGCCATCCTGGCCTGGCGGCTGGCGCGGACCTATAGTAAAGACGAAATCCTGACGCTCTACCTGAACGAGAGTTACTACGGCAACCTGGCCTACGGCATCGAGGCGGCCGCCCGCACCTACTTTGCCAAGAGCGCCGCCGAACTCGATCTGGCCGAGTGCGCACTTCTAGCCGGCCTGCCTCAGTCGCCGGCCCGCTACAACCCGTTGGAGAATCCTCAAGCCGCCCAGGCCCGGCAGAGCGTGGTGCTGGACTTGATGACCAAGCACGGCTACATCTCCCAACCAGAGGCCAACCTGGCGACCGGCGAAGAGATCGGTTTTGCCTCTGTTCCCTTTCCCATTGAGGCGCCCCATTTCGTGATGTACGTGCGCGGCCAACTGGAGCAGGAATTTGGCCTGGAGGCGATCTACACCCAGGGCTTGCAGGTCTACACCACGCTGGACCTGGACGCGCAAAACACGGCGTTGCGTTTCGTCCGCTACTGGCTGGAGCAACTGGCCGACACCCGCGCGGGCCAACTGCCCCGCAACGTGCGCAACGCGGCCGTGGTGGTGATGGCCCCCCACACTGGCAAAGTCCTTGTTATGGTCGGCAGCCCCGACTACTTTGACCCGCGTATTGACGGCGCGGTCAATGGTACCGTCGCCGCGCGCCAACCCGGCTCCTCCATCAAGCCCATCACCTACGCCGCCGCCTTCGACCCCGCCCGCCTTAATCCGTTGACGGCGGCCACGATGATGGTGGACGCGCGCACTGCCTTCGTCACCCGCGAGGGAGAGCCCTACGTCCCGCAGAATTACGACTATCAGTGGCGGGGGCCGGTGCTCCTCCGAGAGGCGCTGGCTTCCAGTTACAATCTCGTAGCCGTCAAAGTGCTGAATTACGTGGGCATTGAGCAGATGACGAATCTAGCCCGCGCCATGGGCATCACGACCTTTGACGACGTAGACCGCTTTGGCCTGGCACTGACACTGGGCGGCGGGGAGGTACGCCTGCTGGAACTGACGGCCGTCTACGCGGTCTTTGCCAACGGCGGCTACCGCGTGGAGCCGGTGACCATCACCCGCGTGGAGGACAGTCGCGGGCGGGTGCTGAGGGCCTGGGATGCCGCGCCGGGGGAGCGCGTGCTGGACGAGCGCGTGGCCTACCTCATCACCGACGTCTTGAGCGACAACTTTGCCCGCGCCCCCACCTTTGGCGAGGGCAGCGCGCTGCGCCTGTCCCGCCCGGCCGCCGCCAAGACCGGCACCACCACCGACTGGCGCGACAACTGGACGGTGGGCTACACCCCCGGCCTGGTGACCGGCGTGTGGGCCGGCAACGCCGACAACGAGCATACGCATCACGTGAGCGGCGCGGTGGGCGCCGCCCCTATCTGGCACGACGTGATGGAGACGCTGCTCAAGGGCCAGCCGGCGCGCGAGTTCGTGGAACCGGAGGGGATGGTGCGGATGGAGGTGTGCGCCGATAGCGGACTACCGATTGGGGATTGGGGATTAGGGATTGGGGATTGGGGAGCAGGAAGGCTGCCAGTGCGATGTCCGCGCACCGTCACCGAACTCTTCATTGAGGGTACCCAGCCCACGCAGACCGATGACTGGCGCTGGATGTTCGCCATTGACACACGCAACGGCCTGTTGGCCGGCCCCGGCTGCCCGCCGCAATTCACCACCCAAAAACGATACACCCTCTACCCGGCCGAAGCGCAAGAGTGGGCCCGGTCGCAGAACATCCCCCAGCCACCGGAAACGTATTCACCTTTATGCCCCGGTCAAGAAGCAGGAACCAAGCCCCGCGTCCCCTCCCCCCTGGCCCCTAGTACCTCGTCCCTAGTCTTGACCAGTCCCGACCAGGGAAGCCGCTACAGCCTATCATCGGAGATTCCGCCGGCGGCGCAGCAGATACTCGTGGCCGCCCGCCCCGCCGACGGCGTCACGCTGCGCCAGGTGACGCTACTAGCAGACGGCCACCCGCTGGCGACGCTGACGCATCCGCCCTACCAGGTGTTGTGGCCGATGACAGCCGGGAGACACGCATTTACGGCGGTGGGGGTGGATGCGGAGGGGAACGAGGTGGAAGGGAATCGTATCACCATTGAGGTGGTGGAGTGAAGCGTTAGATCAACAATCGCGCAGCACGAGCGGGAGAAAGACCCTGAGCCAGACTTCGTCGGCGCCGACGTCTGGCAGGTCGCCGATGGGCCGATGGTCACCGTCCACATCGCTGGTCACACCAACGTCAATCCCGGCGTCAACGGCGGGAGAGCCGGGCAAGAGGTGATAATCCTGCTGCGCGGGAGCCGCGAACCGAGGCGGGCCAGGAAGCACGCCCGTGCCGCTGATTGGATCACTGCCGTTGCCCCACAGTAGCGTGTGGCTCACGATCAGCGTGGCCCCCGGCGTCGCCGTGAGGCCCACGTTGTGGCTGACGACGATATTGTTGGCGAGGGCAATCGTGATGCCCGTCACTGTGACGCTGATGCCATCGCCCTGCTGCCCCACCGCGCTGCCGACGAGCGTGTTGTGGTAGAGATAGTTGTGGGGGCCGGCAGCGGTCTGGATCAGTATACTGGCCACGCTAGAGCCGGCCACGACGTTGTTGGTGACGGTAAAGGTCCCGGCATCGTCCAGGTCTATGCCCGCGTCGCCGTCCCCGTAGACCTGATTGGCGTTGATAAAGGTATAGCCGGCCTCCTCTGCCTTGATGCCGTTGTCACCGCACGCGCTGATGGTGTTGTTGGCGACCGTGACCGTGGCCCCGCGTGCGTCAACGCCGTCGTCGCCGGTGTTGTAGACGGTATTGCTCTGGATTTCGACGTTGGCGCTGGATTGGTGTGTGTGGATACCGTCGCTTCCGGTATCGTACACCGTGTTGTCAATGATGGTGAAATCGCCCCCCCGGACGTAGATGCCATCGCCGTCGTAGCCGGTGTTGTGCACTGTGTTGTCGGCAATGGTGGTGAGGGAAACGACGTCGCGGGCATAGATGCCGTGCTCGGTGGTGCTGTATACGATGTTGCGTTGGACGTGCGCGGTACCGGCGTCCTCGACGTGAACGCCGTCCCTGCCGGTGCCGTAGATGGTATTCGACGCGATGATGACCTTATGCCCGCGACCATCAATACCATCACGCGCGGTGCTGTGGACGGTGTTGCCGCGAATCTCCACGTGGGCGCTCAAGTCGTCGGTGTGGATGCCGTCCCTGCCGGTATCGTAGACCAGGTTGGCGGAGAGCACGGCAGTGCCGCCGTTGATCCTGATGCCCTCTTCGTCTGTGTCGCTGATGGTGTTACCCACGATCCAGACCGTGCCGGTCGTGACCTCAATGCCCTGTACGGCCATTGAATACATAATATTGTGAGTCAGGGTAAAGACACCCGAGCAGATGTGAATACCATCGCGGCCATTTCTGATCGTGAAACCCCCGATTGAGGCAGAGCCGCTCTCGACCGTCGCCGAGATGACGTGGGTGCCGCGGCCGTCAATCGTGGTCGGATAGGTGACGGGGGCCTGGACGGTGAAGGAGATGTTCCACCCGCCGCGCAACGACAGGCCGTGGGTGATGACCAGGTTCTCGGTGTAGATGCCGGTGGCGACCCAAACCTCATTGCCGTCACCGGCCAGGTTGATGGCGTACTGCACGTTGCTACAGGGGGTGGTGACGGAGAGGCAGTCGCCGGATGCTCCTGCTCGCACGTAGTAGATGCCTGGGTCTGCGCGGGCGACGGGGGTGGGGCGGGTCAGGAGCAACAGCAGCACGACGGTCAGCCCGAGGCCCAGGGCAAGCGCGGACAAAAGGTGTCGGCTTTTCACTTTTCTTTCCTCCCTATTTTATACTTTCAGTAACTGCTCGAACTCTGCCAGTGAAGCCACGGTAAGCGCTCGCTTGCGCAGTCTTTTCAATCGCAGCGGATCATCAATCGTGGCGATAATGGTTACCACAATTGGCGACACCGTAGTAAAACGAGCCTCCAGAATATCGAACACCGCCTCGCGCGCCTCCTGCAAGACACCGCGCCTGACTCCCCGCTCGACACCCTGCTTGACGCCCTGCTCAATGCCTTGCGCAAAGCCCTGTGCGATGCCCTGCTCAACCCACGTCTGGGCAATAGTAGCCATCAATGCACCTCCTACTTGGGGAAAAGCCTCCTCGACTGCCTCCTTCAAGTCCGCAGTACTCAACCCAGGTGCTGCTGCTGTCACGTAGCGCAGCACTATTTCCAAATACTCCAGACCGCTCCGGGCCTGGGCCAACTCGTCCATCAACGACAGAATGTCCGGTAATCGCGTGCGCAACTCGCCATCGAATATGTGCTTCAGGATCAACAAGGCGACTCTCAACAACGCCTTGCCGGCGATCTCCTCATCGCTGTAGTCCGAGAGATCGCACAACTGATAGCGAAAATCGGGGATGAACTCTGCCAGCGCCGGCCGGTCTACGAACAGGCCCCGAAAATGCACGGCGATCCGCCAGGCCTCCGCGCCATGATACACTATCACCGGCACAATCGGGGGTAAGTGTGTCAACTCGTTCTGCTTGAGCACCTGTTCCCAGATGCGCACCAGGTAGCGCAAAAGTTGAAACGCGACCAACGGCTCCGGATGGCTCTTGTGTTCAAACAACACGTAGACGTATGCATCTTGCCCATCCTGCAGGCGCGTTCGATAAAGCAGATCGGCAAAGTGCTCCCGTAGTTCGGGGTCAACGAAAGAATCCTTGACGACGTGCAGCGCCGCAAGGTCCAATTGCGCCACGACCTCTGGCGGCAAGTAGTGACGCACAAAGTCCACGGCCACCTCGCGCCGGGAAAAGGTCTCTCTGAAAAAGTGATCGTGTGGATTGCTCAAGATTGACATGGGACACCTGACAGGATTATACCACAGGGAGGGGGAAAAGGGCAACTGCCCGCCCTACCCCTCGGGCACGAGGCCGGCAGTGAGGCTCACCTGCGCTCTCACGACGATCTGGCCCAGGCTGATGCTCCCGCTAACGCGGCGGCGATTCCCATCGCCAGCAGGATTACAGCCAGGTAGGAAACGATCAGGCGGGAACGGATGGACCTCAACATGGTAAGGCCACTGTAGCAGAGATGTGCGTCAGGGGGTAGTTGATCTCGAGGATGTTGGTATGTGGCAAGTCCATCGGCAAACAGGATTATGCAAATTCTATTTTCAGTTGTTTGCCGACAGCACAGGCTAAACGCTCCAGTGATTCCAAAGTAATAAAAGTGTTGTCTGGTTCGAGCAAACGATCCAGATGTGAACTGCTTGTACACATTCTCTCTGCCAGCCGTGTCCTGGTGAGGTTGGACTCTTTCATAATGTCGGCTAGTTGTAGTGCCAGCAGCCGCTTATGTGCTTTGGCCGATACTTCCTCGAGGATACCTTCTTCTTCCAGGAAATCGTCGAAATTGCTGCCACTGTATCTATTCATATCACTACCACCCACTTAACCATAGATTCTTCCGCTTACGTGCTAATTGCAAATCTTTCGATAGAGTTCTTTGAGATTTCTTGATCAAGCCATGCAACAGAGCTATCTCACTACTGCGAACGGTGAAGAATACACGAGCAATGCGTCCTCCACTCAAATGACTACGAACTTCCCACAGATTGGCCTCCATCTTCCTGACGAGTGGCATACCCAAGGGCCAGCGAAATTGAACCATCTTGATATCCTCACCGATTGCTTTCCGATCTTTTTTATCCAAGCCTTTCAACCATTCTCGAACTGGCTCACGCCCAGAATCGGTAAGGAAAAAGACAGCGGTGAGAATGAGGCCTGTGCTCATACGCACAAGTATACCATACAAGACTCACTTCGTCCAGAGACCCCATCAGGAATCGCCACCCAATTCTCCAGCATAAAGCCGCTGCATCTCTACGCTCGTCTTGAGCAGTGTTTCTAACTTATCCCGCGCGGCTTTGCTCGCGCACGCGCTTGAGCCGAGTGCGCGCGGTGTACGAGAGCATGATGACGAGCACAGTTGGAATGAACACCAACAGCGTGATCTGCACATCCACAGAGAGGAGGATGACGAGCCCGCCCACGCTAAAGATCAGAAAGCCAATCGCGTCAAAGAACCAGCCGGGCATGATCTGCATGCCGTCCACGTCGTCGCGCAAGGTCGAGAGTGCCTCACCCACACTCCCCGGCAGTGGCCTGGCGCCCGGACGTTCGAGGATGCGCGCTAGCAGGTTGCGTTGCAGTAGACCCTGTAGACTGAAACCTGCGAACGTGCCCACCAGAACGTCACCATAAACGAACCCGATCCTGACGAGAGCCAACGCCACCACCAGGGCCACGACGCTCCCCAGCGTGAGGCCCGCCGGCGCGTTACCCTCGAGCACATCGAAAAACGCCTTGGCTAGTAATCCTGAGAACAAGGGCCAACTGTGGAACAGAATCCAGCACAGCCCGCTGGCAGCACTCACGAACGGCTGGTACGTAAACAGATGCCAGGTAAAATACGCCACGGATGGCATGGGCTCTTTTGTGGATTTCACACCAGCACCTCCCCCAACCCTGTCCGCCGCAGTTCGGCAAATCTCGAATTTGGGTCGGCAGATAGCCTTTCACGCGGCCCGTGCTCGAGCATACGCCCATCCTCGAGGATGAGAATATCGTCCGCTCGCTCCACCGTGGCCAGGCGGTGGGCAATGATGACGGCGGTGCGGCTCTCGAGCAGCCTATCCAGCGCCCGCTCGAGCAGCGCCTCCGTGGCCGGGTCGAGGCGACTAGACGGTTCGTCGAGGATGAGCAGGCCGGGGTCCTTGAGAAAGACCCGCGCCAGGGCCAGGAGTGGCGCTTCGCCGGCCGAGAGACTCGAGCCGGAGATTTTCGTATCCAGCCCATTCGGCAAGCGCTCCAGCCACGGTTTCAAACCCAGCGCCTCAAGCACCGCCAGCAGGCGCCCGTCCGAGATGTCGGGATCGAAGAAGGTGATGTTATCGCGCAGGCTGGCCTCAAAGAGCTGCACGTCTTGCGTGACCAGGCCAACCCGCGCGCGGAGCGGTTCGAGCCTGGCGTGGCGCAGGTGCACGCCGCCCAGGCGCACCTCGCCCTCTTGCGGGTCGTACAGGCGAAAGAGCAGCCGCGCGACCGTCGTCTTGCCGCTCCCCGTGCGGCCCAACAGCCCCAGCACGCGCCCCGCCTCGTGCTCGAAGGATAGGTTCTCGAGCACGGTCGCTCGCGTTTCCTGCT
>JADHWW010000005.1 GCA_016783285.1 Anaerolineae bacterium | reverse complement strand
AGAACTACGGTGCACTGTGCGGCGCGCGCGGAGCCGCCGTCGATCTATGCCAGATAGCCGAGGCGACCGGTTACCCCGCTGACCTGTGCTCCTATGCCCGCAGCCACATCGGCGCGGTGCTGCAGCCCAAAGACGCGCCACTGAAGGGGATGCCCCGCCCTGACCTACTGGTCTGCTGTAACAACATCTGTGGCACCGTGCTCAAGTGGTACGAGACGCTGGCCACACTCTATGATGTGCCCCTATTTATTCTCGATGTGCCCTTTCAACGCACCACCCCGGCTGAGTCCCACATTATCGCCTACGTCACCGAGCAGTTGCGCGAGTTCATCGCTTGGCTGGAGGTGCACACAGAGCGTCGCCTGAAACCCGATAAGTTCCACGCTGTGATGGCCCACTCGCACGAGGCAGTCTCGCTGTGGCAGGAGATTCTAGAGTTTGGACAACACAAGCCTTCCCCCATCAACAGTCCAGACCTCTTCGTCGCGATGGCTCCCGTCGTCGCGCTGCGCGGCACGCGCCAGGCAGTAGATTGCTACCGCCACCTCAAGGCCGAACTGGAGGACCGCGTCGCTCAGTCCATTGGCGCGGTGCCTGGTGAGCGATACCGCTTCCTCTGGGACAACATCGCCATCTGGTATCGCCTCTACCGCTTCTTCCGCCCCTTCATGGACGCCGGTGTCTGCTTCGTCGCCGACACCTACACCAACGCCTGGACCGTCGAACTTGACCTGGAGGAACCCCTCATCAGCCTGGCACGGGTCTATACGAGCGTGTTCATCAACGTAGACCTGCCCATGCGACTGCGCATCATCGCCGACATGGCCCGGCGTTTCCAGGTGGATGGAATGGTGATGCACGCTAACCGCTCCTGTAAGCCCTTCTCCATCACTCAGGCCGACGTCCGGGACAGACTACGGGATGAGTTGGGCCTCCCCGTTCTCATCCTGGAGGCCGATATGTGCGATAAGCGTCTCTACAACGAGGGATCGGTGCGGGAGCGCGTGGCGGCATTCCTGGAGATGCTATAGGCTCCAACGATGGCTACTGGTTTCTTCGAACGAGTCTACCGGCTAGTGCGGCAGGTGCCGCCCGGCAAGGTCACCTCCTACGGGGCAATCGCCCGCATGTTGGGCCATCCCCGCGCCGCCCGCACCGTCGGCTGGGCTCTGCATAGCCTCCCCCCCTCGGTCCCCCCCAGTGAGGGGCTCCCCCCCTCGGTCCTCCCCATTGGGGGGGATGAAGGGGGGGGCGACGTCCCCTGGCACCGTGTCATCAACAGTCAGGGCCGTATCTCCACCAGTTGCCGGGAGCACAGCGCCGACCTACAGCGGACATTGTTAGAAGCCGAGGGAATCCAGTTCGACGAGCGTGGATACGTGGATTGGGACCGTTTCGGCTGGATGGGGCTTCCGTGGCCGGAGGTCGAGGAACTGATGCGTGTGCATAACTAACACCAAGCGGAGCAACTCTATGTCGCTGAAAGACTACCCGCGCCCGTCCGTAACCACCGACGTCATTGTCTTCACTCTGCGAGAAAAAGACCTGCAGATACTCCTGATCCGGCGGAGGAACCCGCCCTTTCAGGGAATGTGGGCCATCCCCGGCGGATTCGTAGACATAGATGAATCACTGGAGAATGCCGCGCTACGGGAATTGGAGGAGGAGACCGGCGTCCGCGACGTCTACCTGGAGCAACTGTACACCTTCGGCGACCCAGGCCGTGACCCCCGGGGTCGCACGATCACGGTAGCCTACTTCGCCCTGGTCCCCGCCACCACTATCCATCTCCACGCCGGAGACGATGCCACCGAGGCCCGCTGGTGGTCCATCCACACCCTGCCCCCCCTGGCATTCGACCATGCCGACATCCTGGCCTACGCCCTTCAGCGACTGCGCTACAAACTGGAGTACACCGCCGTAGGGTTTGAACTCCTGCCGGAGGTCTTCACGCTGAGCGAGTTGCAGGCCGCCTACGAGATTGTCCTGGGAGAGGAACTGGACAAGCGCAACTTCCGCCGCAAGATTCTCAGTGCGGGGGTCATTGAGGAGACCGAAGAGCACCGCACCGGAGAGGGCCGTCCGGCCAGACTCTACCACTTCCGCGACGACGCCGTGGCAGAGGTCAAGGCCCGGCGGCTGTTCCCTTGACAAAACGCGCCTTCGGGCGTATAAGTTGATGCACAAGAACACTAACCGTTCTTCTTTTTTCGACTCGATTAGTGTACAAATTACACTATCTTCAGAAGAACCAGATGAGCAACAAGAACAAAATGTTCCCTCTCGACAGAATCGCTACCTGGCTCCGCGAGCACCTGACTGCCGCCAACGCCAGCGGCTTCGTCCTCGGCCTCAGCGGCGGGGTGGATTCGGCCACCACCGTCGCGCTGGCTGTGCGCGCCGTTGGTTCCGAGCGCGTCCTGGCCGCGCTGATGCCCTGCCACTCCATATCGGAGGACGCTGCACTGGGGCAATTCGTTGCCGATACCTTTGGCATCCCCGTCGTCACTGTGAACCTGAGCGGTGCTTACGATGCCCTGATGGCCGCCCTGCCACCATCTGACCACTCTCTGGCCGCTGCTAACATCAAGCCGCGCCTGCGGATGATCACCCTCTACTACCTGGCTCAGTCCCGCAACTACCTGGTGCTGGGTTCGGGCAACAAGACGGAACTCGCCGTTGGCTACTTTACCAAGTACGGCGACGGCGGGGTGGACTTGCTGCCCCTGGGCGACCTCGACAAGACCCATGTGTGGGACCTGGCCCGCGAGATAGGCGTACCGCAGGAGGTCGTCGAGCGAGCGCCCTCGGCGGGGCTGTGGCCCGGTCAGACTGACGAGGGGGAGATGGGCATCACCTACCGCGAGTTGGATCGGGTGCTGGCGGCCATTGAAGAGGGGGATACCTCCGACATCCAATCGGCGACGCTGGAGAAGGTGCGGGGGATGATGACGCGTTCCGAGCACAAGCGGGCCATGCCGCCGATTCTTCGAGTGGGGAGGAGTGAGACGTGAAACGTGAAGACGTGAGACGTGAGGACGTGAGACGTGAGGACGTGAGACGTGAGGACGTGGTGGAGGCCGCCGGTCCACTGATTGAATTGGCTATCGCCGAGGACATTGGGCCGGGCGACGCTACTTCTGAAGCGGTGCTACCGGCTGAACTGGAGCTACACGCACGCATCGTCGCCAAGGAAGCGGGCGTCGTCGCCGGGTTGCCTGTGGCCGAGGCGATCTTCTCTCGCGTAGGCCCTGCTCTGCGATTCACTGCCCGCGTCCAGGATGGAGCCTGGGTCGAGCCGGGCGACCTGGTGGCCGAAGTGGTTGGGCCGGGGTGGGGGATGCTGGCCGCTGAGCGAATCGCGCTCAACTTTTTGCAGCGGCTTTCGGGCATCGCCACGCTCACCCGGGCATTCGTGGACGGGGTCGCCGATACAGACGTGACCATCTTGGACACCCGCAAGACCCATCCCGGCTACCGCGTGCTGGAAAAGTACGCCGTGCGCATGGGCGGCGGGCAGAACCATCGCATGAGCCTCCACGATATGATGATGGTCAAGGACAATCACATTGACGCGGCTGGGGGAATCACCGCCGCCGTCGAGCGGGCTTGCTCTGCCCATCCCGACTTGCCCATCGAGGTCGAGGTTCGGACCCTGGACGAGTTGCGCGAAGCGCTGGGGCTGGACGTGAATCGTATCATGCTGGACAACATGGGCCTGGACGAGATGCGGGAGGCTGTTCGGATTAGCGCCGGGCGAGTGAAGTTGGAGGCTTCCGGCAATGTCAATCTGGAGACCGTCGCCGCTATCGCCGCCACCGGCGTGGATTATATCTCCGTCGGCGCGCTGACACACTCCGCCCCCGCTCTAGACCTGAGCATGAAAATCTCCAATCTCCAATCTCCAATCCCTGCTCTCAAATCTCAGTTGGGCGACTCGCTCGTCATCCTGGGCCACCATTACCAGAAAGACGGGGTCATCCAATTCGCCGACTTTCGCGGCGACTCGCTCAAGCTGGCCCGCGACGCCGCCAAGTGCCGCGAGGCCAAGTACATTGTCTTCTGCGGCGTGCATTTTATGGCCGAGACGGCCGCCATCCTGGCCCAACCCGGCCAAACTGTGCTCATACCCGACCGGGAGGCCGGCTGCCCGCTGGCGGCTATGGCCGACCTGGAGGACGTGGAGCGAGCGTGGGCACAGTTGGGCGAGGTACTGGACGTCGAGAGCGATGTGATGCCGATAACCTATGTTAATTCCGCCACTGCTCTCAAGGCCTTCTGCGGGCGACACGGCGGGCTGGTCTGCACCTCTTCCAACGCGCAGGCGGCCCTTACGTGGGCGCTCGAACGGCGGCCTCGCGTTTTGTTCTTCCCCGATCAACACCTGGGCCGCAACACCGCCAAGCGGATGGGTATCCCGCTGGCGGAGATGCTGTTGTGGAATCCGAGCCGTCCCTTTGGCGGACACGAGACCGCGGCCTTGCAGAAGGCCCGCATATTGCTCTGGCGCGGCTTTTGCAGCACTCACCAACGCTTTCTACCGGAGCACGTGATGGCCTGGCGTGAGCGGGAACCGGGTATCCGCGTCATCGTTCATCCTGAATGCATGATGGAGGTCGCGGACCTGGCGGACGAGGCCGGCTCCACCGCCTACATCATCCGCCGGGTGGAGGAATCCTCGCCGGGCGCCAAGTGGGCCATCGGCACCGAGTTCAATCTGGTCAACCGTCTCAAGGAGGAGCACCCGGAGCAGTTTATCGTTTCACTCTCTCCCGAACCGAGCTATTGCCGGACGATGAATCTCATCACGCCGGATAAACTGGCCCGCGTGCTGGAAGGGCTGGGCCAGGGTAAGGTCGTCAATCCGGTCACAGTCCCGCCCGACGTGGCCCGCGACGCGCAGGTGGCGTTGGAACGAATGTTGGAGGTCAGTCAATGAATTCCCATCAAAGCGACGTTTTGATCATCGGCTGCGGCATCGCTGGCGCGTCTGCGGCACTGCGGCTGGCGCAGGACGGTCAGCGGCAGATTACCATCATCACCCGCACGGCAGAGCCGGAGGAGAGCAACACACGCTACGCCCAGGGGGGCATCGTCACGCTGGGTGAGGAGGACAGCCCCGCTCTTCTGGTCAAGGACATCCTGGCCGCCGGCGACGGTCTCAGTTTGTCCACCGCTGCCCGTATCATCGCCGAGGAAGGCCCCGACCTGGTGCGTCAGGTGCTCGTGGAGACCGTCGCCGTTCCCTTCGCCCGAGCGTCCGACGGGCGGCTGGCTTACGGTCGGGAGGCGGCCCACTCGCGTTCGCGCATCCTGCACGTCGGCGACGCCACCGGCAAGGCCATCATTCAGGCTCTCATCGCGGCCCTGCGCCAGCGACCCAACGTCCGCATCGTCACTGAGGCCACCGGAGTAGATTTGATCACGTTTCCCCACCACGCCCACGATCCACTGGCTGTTTACGAGCCTGTTGCTTGTCACGGCGCTTACGTCTTTGAGCAGTCCCGGCGGGCCGTGAGCCGCTATCTGGCCGGAGCGACTATCCTGGCCACCGGCGGGCTGGGCCGCATTTACCGCTACACCACCAACCCGGAGGGCGCTCGAGGCGACGGGCTGGCGATGGCCTATCGGGCCGGGGCACGGGTCATCAACGCCGAGTACGTCCAGTTCCACCCCACGACCTTCGCCGTGTCGGACGGGGACGGGTTCCTGATCTCTGAGGCGATGCGGGGCGAGGGTGGGCGATTGTTCACGCCCGATGGTCGGCATTTTATGGAGGAGTATGCCCCCGAGTGGGGAGACCTGGCCCCGCGTGACGTGGTCGCCCGCGCTATTCACCACGAGATGGTCGAGCACGGCTACTCGCACGTGTTGTTGGACATTCACTCGGTACTGCCCCCCGACCGCATCCGGGAGCGCTTCCCTACCATCTATAGTCACTGCCTGGCGCACGGGGTGGACATCGCTAGCCAGCCCATCCCAGTTGTCCCGGCTGCTCACTACTTTTGCGGCGGCGTCTGGACCGACGAGTGGGCGCGCGCGACCGTCGAAAATCTCTACGCCGTCGGCGAGGTCGCCTGCACCGGCGTTCACGGGGCGAACCGGCTGGCAAGCACATCGCTGCTGGAGGGTCTCGTCTGGGGCAATCGTGCCGCGCGGGACATAGCCGACCGCGGCCTGCGGCCCGTCGTCGGCCCTGGCGATGTGCCGTGTTGGGAAGAGGAGGGGTTGAAGGAGGAGGCCGACCCGGCCCTGATCTGGCGCGATATGCGGACTATCCAGCACACGATGTGGCACTATGTCGGCCTCGTCCGTTCGGGCCGGCGGCTGGCGCGCGCTTTGCGCGATCTGAGCCATCTGAAGCAGGATATCGAGGATTTCTATCGCACCACCCGCTTGAACGACGCGCTGATCGGGCTGCGCCACAGAGTGCAGGCGGCGCTCGTCGTCGCCGCGGCCGCACAGCACAACCGCCACAGCCGGGGCTGTCACTACCGCGATGACACAAAGGGCACGGCGCTGATCTGAGCCAGACCTCCGAGGTTTTCCGAAGCCTCGGAGATCTACGAGGACAACCGATATGACTGACCGCCGCCTGATCAAACTGGGCAAATTCCTGGCCCTCATCCTCCGCCACCAGCCGGAGCGATTCGCGCTGGAACTGGACGATGAGGGCTGGACATCGCTTCCCGAGGTGATGGAGATCCTGCGGGGGCTGCCCAACTTCCGCTGGGCCACCCGCGCCGACGTGATGCAGGTTATTGAGGAGGGTACCGGCGATGGCAAGCGCCGCTTTGAGGTGCAGGGGAACCGCATCCGCGCCCGCTACGGCCATTCACTGGCCCGTCCCATCCGCTACGAGCCCTGCGCCCCGCCACCGTTTCTCTACCATGGCACCTCACCCGATGCCCTGGAGACTATCCGCCGCGAGGGGCTCAGGCCAATGGAGCGCCAATACATCCACCTCTCGCCCGACCGTGAGACGGTTATCCGCGTCGGAGCACGCCACACCGACCATCCCGTCGTCCTCACCGTCCGCGCCGCTGAGGCCCATGCGGAGGGTGTTGAATTCTATCGGGCGGACGAAGCGGTTTACCTGGCGAAACAAATCCCACGCGAATTCCTGGACTCGTGAAGCATAAAACAGACCTGGTATTTATCGTGCGCGAGGCACTCGATCATGCCTGGGAGGGCTGGAACCTGCCGCCGGAGTGGGAAGAGCGAGCAAAGGAGTACTGTCGCGCCGTCAACATCGTCGTCTCCGGTGGCTTCAACCCCAAGCGCATCCGCCGCTTCGAGCAGTTGGGCGTGCCGGCCGATTCCTATGCCTGACCAAGTTACTCCCCCGCCAACACCCGTTCCAGCGCCTGCTCCCAGAAGGACGTCTGGCCATCCAGAACCAGCAGCACCCCCTCCTTCTGAGCCATCGCCTCTGCCCCCTCAGTGGCCCGTTCCCCTGCCACCGCCGGCAGAGCCACGTACCCCGCCTGGCTCAGGTGTCCGGCCCGCCGCTGGGCTCGCTCCACATCGTGCCGGTCAATCACCCCTGAGACCTCGACCGCCAGCCATACCTGGGGGGCATCAGGCAGGTAACGAGGCCACCCCCTGACCAGCAGATCCAGCAGCAACACGTCACGGAACTCCTCCGCAGAGAGATGGGCTTCCAGGTCGTCTTCGATCTCAGTGGGAGAGATGGCACGCACACGTCGTAGGAGAGGGCCAAAATAAGCTCCGGCTCGCTCCCGGTAGGTGAGTTCCAGTTGGCGGTCCCTGATGGCTCTCAGGGTATCTTGGATATCGGGCACAATCCGCATCAGGTTCGCCATTCGTTCCCCGGTACGCGCCTGCTCCTGGGCCAATCGCTCCAGTGCGGCTTCCACCCGATCCATTCGCGCTTCCATTTCACCGCTTGCAAGCTGAGTACCTATTGTATTCGCCTCACCCATTTATGGCAACCCACAACCGTGACAAGTTGGCAATTTGTCCTACACCAGGCGACAGGCAACCAGGTGTCCCTCGTCGCCCGACACCGGCCGGAGAAGGGGTAGCTCCTTAGAGCAAACCTCCTCCGCGAGCGGGCAGCGAGGGCGAAAACGGCAACCGGGAGGTGGGTTGAGCGGGCTAGGCACCTCCCCTTCGAGAATGACGCGCTCCCGCTCAAGATCGGGGTCGGGAATCGGGATGGCCGACATCAGCGCCCGCGTGTAGGGGTGGAGAGGGTTCCGGTATAGCTCTATCCGATCGGTCAGCTCGACAATCTTGCCCAGGTACATCACGGCCACCCGGTCGCTGATGTGCTCTACCACGCTCATGTTGTGGGCGATGAAGAGATAAGTCAGGTTAAAGTCGCGCTGGAGTTGGCGCAGCAGGTTCAACACCTGAGATTGGATGGAGACATCCAGCGCTGACACCGGCTCGTCGCAAACGATGAACTTGGGGCGCAGCACCAATGCGCGGGCGATCCCGATGCGCTGTCGCTGGCCGCCGGAGAACTCGTGGGGGTAGCGGCGGATATGGTCTTCGGCGAGCCCTACGGTGGCCATGATCTCTAGCACTCGCCGGCGACGCTCTTCCTGGTCTTTGACGCCGTGGATGTACAGCGCTTCGCCAATGATGCTGCCAATCTGCGAGCGGGGGTCAAGACAGGAGTAGGGATCCTGAAAGATGATCTGCATCTCGCGGCGCATGTCTTTGAGGTCCTTGGCCTTCATCGCCAGCAGGTCTTGCCCTTCAAACAGCACTTGCCCGCTGGTTGGCTCGATCAGCCGCAAAATGCTGCGTCCGATGGTCGTCTTGCCGCAGCCCGACTCGCCTACCAGTCCCAGCGTCTCGCCAGCACGGATGGTGAAGCTGACATCGTCCACTGCCTTGACCCAGCCTTGGACACGTTGCAGAACTCCCCCCCGCACAGGGAAGTATTTAACCAGGTTGCGAACTTTTATGAGGTTATTATCGGCGGCTTTTTCCACAGTCTTTTCCCTCTAAAAACCAGGTTTTTTTCAGTAGAGTCATTGGTGTAACCAGCATCGTGTTTTGTGACCGGGCGCTATGGTCAAGAGTTCGGGTTCTTTTTGTGTGCAAATCTCTAGTCCATTTTTAACGCGCGGGCGGCAGCGAGGAGCAAAGCGACAGCCGGGCGGCAGGTTGATCAGGTTGGGGACAATGCCTGGAATCACGTCCAATTCTTCCCTGACCTGGCCCAACACCGGAGTAGAGGCGAGCAACCCTTGTGTGTATGGGTGCATTGGGTTTTTGAACAGGGTGTGTACGTCTGCTTCCTCGATGATCTTTCCGGCGTACATGACAGCCATGCGCGAGACCATCTCAGCCACCACGCCCAGGTCGTGGGTAATGAGAATGATCGCTGTGCCCAGTTTGGCCTGGACGTCTCGCATCAGGTTGAGAATCTGCGCCTGGATGGTCACGTCCAATGCAGTGGTTGGCTCGTCGGCGATGAGCAGTTCTGGGTTGCAGGCAAGCGCCATGGCGATCATCACTCGCTGAGCCATGCCCCCTGAAAGCTCGTGGGGGTAGGACTCGATGCGCTTTTCAGGGTCGGGTATGCCGACCAGGCGAAGTAGCTCGATGGCTCGTTCTTGACCGGCGTGTCGCTTGAGCGCCTGGTGAATCTCTAGCACCTCGACCAATTGATGCCCTGTGTCAAAGACAGGGTTCAGGCAACTGGTGGGCTGTTGAAAGATCATTGAGATGCGGCTGCCGCGAATGCGGGTCATCTCGCGGCGTGGCAGGTCGAGCAAATTCTTGCCATCAAAGTAGATTTCGCCAGACTCGATCTTGCCTGGATAGGCGATCAGACGCATGACTGAAAGGGAGGTGACGCTTTTGCCACATCCCGATTCGCCCACCAGTCCTACGATCTCGCCCCGCCAAACAGAAAAGTCTACTCCGTCCACCGCCTTGACCACACCATCTTGAGTGTGGAAATAGGTACGCAGGTCGCGGATATCCAGCAAGACGTCATCTGCTGGCGCGCCCGTTGAGGTTGTCTGGGGAGTTGTTGTTCTCATAATCATAGCTCAATGATGCTCAGGTAAGCATCAGCGGTTGAGGCGCGGGTCGAGCGCATCGCGCATCCCGTCGCCCAGCAGGTTGAAAGACAGCACTACGAGCATGATGGCAGCGCCGGGGAAGAAAACCAGGTGCGGTGAGGTAAAGACCTGGTTCCGCTCCGCGCCCAGCATGGTGCCCCACTCTGGCGTCGGCGGCTGCGCGCCCAGCCCCAGGAAGGAGAGGGCGGCCGCGTCCAAGATAGCCGTCGCGATGCCGAGCGTCCCCTGCACGATCAGAGGGGTGATGGCATTGGGCAGGATGCGGTTGAACAGGATGCGAGTCGAGGAAACCCCCAGTGCCCGATCGGCTGTTACAAAATCACGCTCTTTAATGGAAATCACGCTCGCGCGCATCACGCGCGCATAGTGGGGTATCGAAACAATGCCGATGGCCAATAGCGCATTGACCAGACCCGGGCCGAGGACGGTGACGATGGCAATAGCCAGCAGCAGGGAGGGAAAGGCCAATAGAACGTCCATCACGCGCATGATGACGTTATCTACCCAGCCTCCTACGTAGCTTGCCGTTGCGCCCAGCGCGGACCCGATCACGATGGCGAATCCGACCGAAGCAAAGCCGATGTAGAGGGAATAGCGCGAACCGTAGATTATGCGGCTGAACAAGTCGCGCACGTTGCTATCTAACCCTAATAGGTGTTGGGGCTGTTCTTCCGGGCAACCCAACAGGTGGATGCACGGTGGCGTGCGTCGCTTGACGCCCAGCGCTGCTTCCTCCGGCAGGTCGAGCATGGAGAGCCTGGGATCGTGAGTGACTATAAGTGGGGCAAAAATAGCGAGCAAGACCATTGTTCCCAGGATCACCATCCCCAGGATGGCAGAACGCTGGCGGAACAGGTAGCGCGTGGCATCGTACCACAGGTTGCTTCTCTTCTGCCGGCGTTTCCTGGTGTTGTTCTTGGTCTCCGCAGGTTCTTGCATTGGCATCCTCGTTCAGCTACGTGTGGTCGTGTTCATTCCAGGCGGATACGCGGGTCGAGAAAAGCATACGACAGGTCTATGATCATGTTGAGCGCCACAAACCCTATGGCGATCACTAGCGTGAATACCTGCACTACCACGTAATCGCGCGAGGTGATGGAATCGAATAGCGTCTTGCCCACGCCTGTCAGTCCAAAGATGGTCTCGGTGAGCACTGCGCCCCCCATCAACGCGCCTAACTGTAGCCCAACGATGGTCACAACTGGGAGCAGAGCGTTGCGCAGGGCGTGGTTTAGGACAACAGCAGTTTCTCGCAATCCCTTGGCCCGCGCGGTGCGGACATAGTCCAGGCCCAACACCTCTAGCAGACTCGAACGAGTCATCCGGGCGATGATGGACATTGGAATCGTCCCTACGGCTGTTGCGGGCAGAATCAGGTGCTTGATGGCGTCCCACAGTTCCGGCCAGCTACCGGTGACCAGGGCGTTAAAGGTGTTGACGTTGGAAAAGAAGGCCAGGACGCTATATAGCCCTTCTTTGCCTTCTACCGAAACGTTCCACACCTCGTACAGTGGCGCGAGAGACATACCGGAGGTCATTCTGCCGGACGGCGGGAGCCAGAAGGGCGTGTCCTTTAAGAGTACGGCGAAGGTATAAGCCATCATCAAGCCTAGCCAAAAGACGGGCATTGAGACGCCCGTGTTCGCCAGCAGCATGGTGCCCACGTCCACTGCCGAGTTGCGCCAGTAGGCGGAGATGATGCCCAGGGGGATGCCAACAATGACTGCAAAGGTCAGGGCGTAAACCGCGAGTTCCACAGTGACCGGCAATCGCTCGGACAGCAACTCGGTGACCGGGCGCTGAAAACGGAGCGAATCCCCAAAGTCCCCGTGCGTGACTTCGTTCAGGTAGATGGCGAACTGGGTTGGGATGGGCTTGTTCAGGCCGTGGCGTTCCATAAATGCGTCGCAAATCTGGTCGGTAGCGTGCTCGCCCAATACGGCTCGACACGGATCTCCCGGAAGCATACGCGCCATTGCAAAGGTCACAAAGAGAATCCCCAGGAGTACGGGGATCGCCAACAACAACCGTCTGATAATATAGCTGGTCATAGGATTGTCCCTGGGGGATAAAGCATAGAGAATGGAGATTGGTGGGGTACTGGGTAAACCAGTACCCCACCAATTGTGTTTACAGAGGTCGGTGACTATTCCGCGTTCAGGAAGGCACCGAACAGCGCGTTAAAGTAGGTAAAGTTACCGTCGCGGCCCACGTGCAGCGGATGCGCGGCGTCCCACTGAACCATGTAGGAAAGCACCACGTCGTCGGCATCGAACGTAGCTCCATTGTGGAACTTTACGCCCTCACGTAGGTGGCACGTCCACTCAGTCAGATCGTCACTGGCGTCGCAGCCCGTGGCCAGCGCGGGGACAACGGCTGTTCCGCCCACCTCGTAGCCCAGCAGTGGTTCGTGAATCTGCTCGCAGGGGCGCAGTGACTCACCGTCGGTCTCATCCGGGCAGTACAACCCGATCGGCTCGGCGTTTTGCATCCAGACGAACTGGTCGCGGTCGCCGGGGGTCATGACGGCAAAGTACTCGTTGCCCAACGGGCTGGAGTGGGCGCCGGCAACATCTGCCTGGTAAGCACAGCCGGAGCCGCCGTGGGCAATGGGGATCATGGGCACGTGCTGCTTGATCAGCTCGTTGGCCTCGATGTAGATGGGGTAGCGATCGTCGGGGTCGGCCAGCGCGCCACCACGGCTCAGGGCATCCCAGATATCTGCCCAGCCGTCGCCGAACTGGGCGGAAGCGCCTTTGCCAAAGTGAAAGTCGAGGAAGTTGGTGGCGTCGGGATAGTCGGCGCCCCAACCCAGCATGTGGAAGCCGTCAACCTCGCCCGCGTCAGAGGCGTCGAGGAAGGCGCCAGACTCCATGACCACGATCTCGACTGTGACGCCGATCGCGGCCATTTGCGCCTGAAAGTCCTGGGCCACCACGCCCGGTTCGGGCAGGTAGCTGCGCACTACGTCGCGGTAGGTGATGGTGGTCTCAAAGCCGGGCAGCACGCCTTCTTCTTCCAGGATCTGCTTGGCCATATCGGGATCGTACTCGTACCACTCTACTTCGGGGGTATAGCCAAAGATCACCGGCGGCATGAACTGGTCAGCGACGATAGAACCCCTGGGGTAAAAGTTGTCCACGATGCGCTGCTTGTCTACGGCCATGGCAAAGGCCTGACGCACGCGCTCGTTGTCGAAGGGAGCGTAGGTGTTGTTCATACCCAGGTAAAAAATGTTGGTGCCGGGGCGCTCGTAGAGAGCCAAGTTGGCATCATCCTCGATCACGCTAAAGTCGTCTGAGCCGGGGTTATCCATACCGTCAATCGTGCCGGCCTGCAACTCGACCAGGCGCGCCGCCGCTTCAGAGTTCCAGCGGAAGATGAGGGTCTTGGCGATAGCGGGGTCGCCCCAGTAGTCGTCGAAGCGGGTCATGACTAGCTCTGACCCACGGTTCCAGTTCTCGACCATATAGGGGCCGGTGCCGATGGGGTTATCAACGATGTCGCCGCCGCCGCCTGTCTCCTCCAGGTACGCAGTATCGTTGATGGGGAAAGCAGAGAAGGCGATCTTGGACGGGAAAGCGGGGTCAGGATAGCACAATGTGAACTTGACGGTCAGTTCGTCCAGGGACTCGATGGTGAGGAACTCTCCGCCATAGTCACAGCTATCGGCAGAGTAGCTCATAGGCTCAAACTCTGGCTCTGGCTCCGGCTCTGGCACGTCGGTTGGTTCAGGCGGCGCTTCGGTCGCTGGTGCCTCCGTTGGCTCCTCGGTCGCCGGCGGTGGAGCCTCGGTTGGCTCGGGTGTCGGTTGCGCACACGACGCCACCAGGCCGGCTACCAGGATCAGTGCCACTATAACACTCAGAACACGTAGGTGTTTCATCTTTCTCCTCCTTTTTCTTTTTTGGAAACGGCTTCACAAAGATTGGGGTCAGTGAAAGAAACAGAGTAGAATCCCGCGCCATCACCTCCTTTCGCATATGGACAGGCTTTTCGGGGACAAGACACCGCCCCAGCAAGCACTCTCACACAATGAGTCTGGCTGCCTACGTCCGCAACACGACCAATAGTATACGGGAAAACCGCCGAATGTCAAGAGCAGGCAAGCCCCAGTTCCTCTCCGTTCCCTTCCCAATCCGTTGTTGTGCTTTGGAACTTTTGTCCCCGCCCCAGCGTCTAAGTAGCAGGCGCGGCGTCGCTACCGCGATGGCGCACCCTGTGATATACTGATGTGAAACGTGATGCGCAAAACGTGAAACGTGAAACGTGAGGAGAATAAACCGATGACAAAACAATCTCTCTACAAGACCATGGCGCTGACCACATTACTCAGCATGTTGCTGGGGGCCTGTTGTGGACTCGAACCCACCCCCGCCCCGCCCCCCTACACCCCGCCTCCGCCCAGCGCTGTCCCTCCCGTCGTCATCCAGCGCACGCCGGAGCGAGGCGAGGAACTGGAACCCGACGGAGCCATAGAACTGGTCTTCGACCGGCCGATGGACCACGCTTCCGTCGAGGCTGCACTCCGCCTCAGCCCAGAGGCGCGCGGAGACTTCGAGTGGATCGATGGACGCACCGTGCAGTTCAAACCTACCCGTGATCTCAAGCGAGACACAGAGTACCAGGTCACCCTCGGCTCCGAGGCCAAAGCGACCGACGGCAACCTCCTCGACGGAGCCTACCGTTTCCACTTCCGCACCGTCGGCTACCTGGAGGTGACACAGGTCATCCCCGCTCCTGATATGAAGGACATGGAGGCCGAAAGCACCATCACCGTCATCTTCAACCGTCCCGTCGTCCCACTGACGGCGATCAGTGATCCAGCCTACGCCGACCTCCCCCAACCACTTACTCTCGACCCGCCCATTGAGGGCAGCGGCGAATGGCTCAACACCTCCATTTACGTCTTCACCCCCGCCGAACCCCTGGCTGGCGGCACCACCTACACAGCCCGCATCGCGGCGGGCCTGGCCGACACCAGCGGCGGTGTCCTGGCCGAGGACTACGCCTGGTCGTTCTCCACGCAGCCGCCCCAGGTCGTGTGGGTCTCACCGTATGAAGAGACCGAACTGGTGGGGGTGGACACCACCGTCCAGGTCACCTTCAACATGCCGGTGGACTGCGCTTCGGTGGCCGAATCGTTCAGCCTGCACACCGGCCCGCAGTCGGTCCCCGGCGCCTGCGAGTGCGAAGATAACAGGCTGACCTTCATAGCCTTAAGGCCATTCACGCCCAGCGAACGGTTGGCCTTCGACACGGCCTATACAGCGCGGGTGGACGCGGGCGTGCAGAGCGCTGGGGGTGGACGAGGTATGCGGGACGCCTACGAATGGCGCTTCACAACCGTACCCCTGCCGCGCATCCTCAGCACCAGCCCCTACGACGGACAGCAAGACGCCCTCCCCTACACCGCTTTCGAGATCACTTTCAACGCGCCTGTGGACCCCACTATGGTGATGCCCAACCTGGAGATGACCCCGCCCCTGTCACCGACCCAGGTCTACACTTACTTCAACACCTGGGACAACACCTTTGTGCTCGATTTCGGCGCACAGCCCTCCACCAACTACGAAGTGCACATCGGACCAAGCATCGCTGACCCCTACGGTAACACGACTGGACAGGAGATGACAGTAGACTTCCGCACCGCCGACCTCCAACCCTGGGCCCAGTTGGACATACCCGGCATGGTCGGCACCTACGAGACGCATCAGCCAGCCCACGCTCTCATCGGCTACCTCAACACGACCCGGCTCAACCTGAGCCTGTACCGGCTCAATCTGGACGAGTTCTTGCACGCCCAGCAAGTATGGTGGGAATACCAGCCCCCCGGCAATCCCATCCGACAGTGGTCTGTGCCGGTTGAAGCCCCGCTCAACGAGATCAAGCACATCCCTGTGAACCTGGTAGAGGGTGGCGGGCGGCTTATGCCAGGCATCTACCTGCTGAACCTGAGCGCCCCCGGGGTGACGTACGAACACTGGGCCCAATGCAAATTGCTGATCGTCTCAGAGTACAATGTGACGCTCAAGACCGCCGCCGGGAACAGGGGCTATGAGCAAAGAGAGGACAAGATGTGGGCCTGGGTGACCGACCTGGCGACCGGGCGACCCGTCAGCGGGCTTCGGCTGACAGCACAGGATGGTGATGGCGCATCCCTCGGCACGGCTACCACCGACGGAGACGGCCTGGCCCATTTTGCCCTGGACGGTACCTACCACGAGACGCTCTACGTCGTGGCGCAGGAGCCTTTTGCGCTGGGCGGAACTGGCTGGGAGTGGAGCGCGGGTATCAGCCCCTGGGACTTCGGCCTGGAAATGGATGGCCTTAAGGCTATGGATTACGGGGAAAATACCCACCGCGCCCACATCTACACCGACCGGCCCATCTACCGGCCCGGTCAGACTGTCTACTTCCGAGGTGTTCTCCGCGCCGAGGACGACGTGCACTACTACCTGCCCGAGCGGGACGAGGTACAGGTGCGCGTCTACGAGACCGCCGGGGAGGAAATCTACAACCAGAAATTGGCGCTCGACGAATTCGGCGCCTTCCACGGTGAACTGACGTTGGCCGAGGGCGCACCGTTGGGTGAATACGGTATCAGCACCAGTTTCGGTGATGACACTTTCCACGCTGATTTCCTGGTCACCGCTTACCGCGCGCCGGAGTTCGAGGTTCTCGTCAACTCGGAGAAAGCGGAACTGGCCGCCGGGCAGGCCACTTATGCCGACGTCGAGGTGCGCTACTTCTTCGGCGCTCCCGTCGCCGACGCGGACGTCGAATGGCACGTTCTCGCCGCCCGCTACCGCTTCGAGCCGCCTCAGTTCGGTCGCTACGACTTCACCGACGAGGACGATCCATGGGGGTGCCGTTGGTGCTGGTGGTGGGAGCCTCCCACCCCCGATGTCGTCCTCAGCGGTTCCGGCGCCACCGAGACCGATGGCCACCTGACTGTCGCGTTACCAACCGGCGTGATGACCGGAGGACAACAGTTAACCTTGGAGGCGACCGTCTACGGCAAAGACGGACAGGCTATCTCTGGCCGGGCCAGCATCGTGGTCCACCAGGGTGAATTCTACGTCGGCCTGGCCCCGCAGCAGTACGTGGGCGAGGCCAATGAGGAACTGGCGGTGGACGTCGTGACCGTGGATTGGGAGGGCGAACGACTTCCGGGCCACAGTCCGCTGCGAGAGTACTCTCGCGGCAGGCTCGACGTCGAGGTGACTCGCCGTGAGTGGGTCAACACCTTCGTCGAGGATGAGTCCGGTGGCGGCACGTGGGAGTGGGAGACAGTGGACACACTGGTTTTCACCGGCACGTTGGCCACCGACAGTTATGCCGAGGGAGTAGTGACTTTCACGCCAGCGGAGGGCGGCTCCTACCGCGTCATCGTCAGCGGGCGCGACCGGAACGAAGACTTGGTGCGCAGTTCCACCTGGGTCTGGGTCAGCGGGGCGGAGTACATCTCCTGGCGGCGGGAGAACAACGACCGCCTTACCCTCATCAGCGACAAATCCACCTATGTGCCCGGCGAAACCGCCGAAATCCTCATCCCCAGCCCCTTCGCGGGAGAGCAGTGGGCCTGGATCACGGTCGAGCGGGGCGGGATGCTGCGCCAGGAGGTGTTGCGGTTGGAGAGCAACTCCACTGTCTATCGCCTGCCCATCACTGCCGAGCACGCGCCCAACGTCTACGTGTCGGTCGTCATCGTCAAGGGGCCAGACGTGGTAGAGCCGGTGGCCACCCACAAGGTGGGCTACCTCCCACTGACGGTCGAACCGGTAGAGCAGCAACTGCACATCATGCTGACCCCCAGCCTGGCTCGGTCGGAGACCGGCCAGAACTGGCAGGCAGAGCCGGGCGACACCGTCTCCTTCGACGTGGAAGCCCGCAACGCGGGGGGGCAGCCGGTTCAGGCCGCCTTCTCCCTCGACCTGGTGGACAAGGCAGTGCTGAGCCTGCGTCCGCGCCAGCCGGACGCCATCCTGAATGCGTTCTACGGACAGCGCTGGCTGTCCATCTTGACCTCCAGTGGCCTCGCTATCTCTGTCAACCGGCTGCTGCTGGAGCAGATGGAGGAAATAGAGACACTCCTCGCCGGGCCTGCGCGGGGACTGGGAATGGGCGGCGGAGAGGGAACTATAGTGCCCGCAGAGCCCGAGATGGCCGCCGACGAGGAAGAGATGCACAAAGTGGTGTCTGAACTCCCGCCCGGCGTCCAACTGCGCGAGCAGTTCGCCGACACCGCCTTCTGGGATGGGACTGTCGTCACCGACCGGGCTGGCCAAACCTCCGTCTCCATTACGTTGCCGGACAACCTCACCACCTGGGTCTTTCGCTCCGTCGGCGTGACCACCGACACGCAAGTGGGCGAGGAGACGGTGGACCTGTTAGTTACCAAACCGCTCCTGGTGCGGCCCGTGACGCCCCGCTTCTTCGTCGTCGGCGACCGGGCACAACTGGCAGCACTGGTCAGCAACAACACCGACCAGATAGCCTTAAGGCCACAGACCTTGGATGTGGCAGTCACCCTGCACGCTACGGGGCTTGCGCTGTCCGAGGCGACGAATGACGAACAAACAGTCTCGATTCCGGCGGGAGGAGAGGCGAAGGTCACCTGGTGGGTCGAGGTCGAGAACGTCGAGACAGTGGACGTGGTGATGAGCGCTGTTGCAGACGAGTATTCCGACGCCGCCCGTCCGCGCCTGACCACCGGCCCAGAGGGGACACTGCTCGTCTACCGCTACACCGCGCCAGAGATCGTCGGCACAGGGGGTCAACTGGTGGGCGAGGAGACTCGCACCGAGGTGGTGGCCCTGCCGCCGAAATACGACGACCGGCAGGGCGAACTCTCCATCCGACTCGACCCGTCGCTGGCGGCCGGGATGGCCGACGGCCTGACCTACCTGGAGCACTTCCCCTACGAGTGTACCGAACAGACCGTCAGTCGCTTCCTGCCCAATGTACTCACCTACCGCGCGCTGCGCGACCTGGGGCTTTCTGACCCCGAACTGGAGGCAAAGTTGCCCGACATGGTCGCTCTCGGGCTGAGCAAACTCTACCAGCAACAGCACGCCGATGGAGGCTGGGGCTGGTGGTACGAGAGCGAGAGCAACCCCCATCTGACTGCCTATGTCGTCTTCGCGCTGGTCAAGGCCCAGGAGGCAGGTTTCGAGACGCGAGGGGATGCCATCCAGCGCGGCCTGGGTTACCTGGAGAGCGCGTTGGTGAGAGCCCGCGAACTCCAGTCCCACCGCGAGGCCAACCGGCAGGCGTTCATCCTCTACGTGATGGCCGAGGCTGGTCAGACCGGTCGCGCCAGCGAGTATACCGGCGATCTGTACCGCCGCCGCGACAAACTCAGTCACTACGGACGGGCCTTCCTGGCACTGGCGCTGGAGTTGATTGACCGGGGTGACCGTCGCGTCGCGACGCTCCTCTCCGACATCCAGAACGCAGCCATCCTCAGCGCTACCGGCGCACACTGGGAGGAGGCGGACTACGACTGGTGGGCCATGAACACCGACACCCGCTCCACCGCCGTCATCCTGGACGCGCTGACCCGGATAGACCCCGAAAACGCGCTTATCCCGCAGGTAGTGCGCTGGCTGATGGTCACCCGCCGCGATGGCGTCTGGGAGACGACTCAGGAAACAGCCTGGGCGCTCATCGCCCTCACTGACTGGATGGTCGTCACCGGGGAACTGGCAGGGGAGTACGACTACACCGTGTGGCTCAACGACGACCCCCTGGCCGAAGGCTCCGTGACCCCGGTAACCATTGGCGATCCAGTTCAATTGCGGGTAGACGTGGCGGAGTTGCTTGTTTCGAGTGACGTGGGCAACCGGCTGACGGTGGGACGCGGGCCGGGCGAAGGCCGGCTGTACTACACTGCCCATCTCAAGGTCTACCTGCCGGTGGAGGAGATTGAGCCGCTCAACCGTGGGATTATCGTCACACGACAGTACTGCCGTCAGATGACAAATGAGCAAACGACAAATGACAAACCGAAACGCTGTGAAGAGGTGAGCGAAGTAGGGGTCGGCGACGTTGTGGAGGTGCGGCTGACGATCATCGCCCCGCACGATCTGTACTATGTCGTCGTCGAGGACCCTCTGCCGGCCGGGGCCGAAGCAATTGACGTGAGCCTGGAGACGACGAGTCTGCTGGAACAGGAGCCAGGGCTATACCGGGAGTCGGAAAGCGAGATTGGGTACGACTTCTACCGCTGGTGGTGGCGTTGGTACAGCCGCAGCGAGATGCGGGACGACAAAGTAGCGCTGTTCGCCGACTACCTGCCGGCGGGCACCTACGAGTACACCTACACCTTCCGCGCCACGCTGCCGGGCGAGTACCGGGTCATCCCCACCACCGCCCACGAGTTTTACTTCCCAGAGGTATTCGGGCGAGCGGATGGAAGGTTATTCACGATTGGGGAGGTGGAATGGTAAATATACGGCTGCGGTGGAGGGGTGCATTTGACTACTGAGCGCGGTCGTGATACACTGGGGTTGTCCATCGCAAAACTACCGCCGGAGTGAAACAGATGAGTGATAAGCCGATCAGAGTTCTGCTGGTTGAGGACAACCTCTCAGAGGCACGCCTGATTCAGGGGATGCTGGCAACAGCGAAGAGTGCTCCGTTCGACCTGGAGTGCGCCGACCGACTCTCGACTGGGCTGGATCGGTTGGCCGCAGGCGACATCGACGTCGCGCTACTCGATCTTTCGCTCCCGGATAGCCAGGGATTAGAAACGTTCACCAGGGCGCACGCTCAGGCGCCACAAGTGCCGATGATCGTGTTGACCGGTCTTGACGACGAGAAGCTGGCAGTGAAGGCAGTACGGGAGGGCGCGCAGGACTATCTGGTCAAAGGACAGGTGAGCAGCAACCCGCTGGTGCGCGCCATACGCTACGCCATTGAGCGCAAGCGGGCGGAGGAGACGTTGCGCCAATACGCCTCTGAATTGGAAGCGCGCAACGAGGAATTGGACACCTTTGCCCACACCGTAGCCCACGGCCTCAAGAACCGGATAGGTATTGTCACGGGTTTTGCCGAGACGTTGGAGATGGAGGACTACACTGCGCTGGAGGATGAGGAGTTGCACCGCTATCTGCATACGATAGCGCAGAACGCGCGCAAGATGAGCAGCATCATCGACGGCTTACTGCTGCTGGCGGAAGCGCGCAAGGTGGAAGTAAAGATGAGACCACTGGACATGGCGCGCATCGTCACCGAAGCCCAGCAGCGGCTGACCGACATGATCGAGGATCAGCATGCCGAGATCATCCTGCCCGACACCTGGCCGGCAGTGCTGGGCTATGACCCATGGGTCGAAGAGGTGTGGGTCAACTACTTCAGCAACGCGATCAAGTACGGTGGTCAGCCACCGCGCGTGGAACTGGGCTTTGACGAACCGGTGAATCGGCGAATCAGTGCTGACTCGCTGCCTCACCGACCCGCTGACGGCTCAACTGAGCTCGCCGAAGTCTCAATGGTGCGCTTCTGGGTGCGTGACAACGGACCTGGCATCCCAGCGGAAGACCAGGCGCGGTTGTTCGCTCCGTTCACGCAGCTAGACGGAGTTCACGCCGAAGGGCACGGATTGGGGCTGTCCATCGTGCGACACATCGTGGAGAAACTCGGTGGACAGGTAGGAGTGGAGAGTCAAGTGGGCCGGGGAAGTGCCTTCACCTTTACCCTGCTGGCTGTATCCCAGGTATAACCATAGTGCACCAAAGGTAAACCATGGGTACGAAGGACAGTGTTCTCATCGTGGATGATGACCCCGGTCTGAGGGAGACGCTCTCCGACATCCTCAGGGCCAAGGAGTACGCCCCTATAGCCGTCGGCAGGGGAAAGGAAGCCTTGGACAGGGTCCAGGTGGAGATGCCCGCTGTAGCCTTGATTGACCTGAGGCTAGATGACATGTCCGGCCTGGCGCTGCTGGAGGAGATCAGAAGGCGATCACCGGACACACAGTGCATCGTGCTCACTGGGGACGCCACACAGGAATCGGCCATCGAGGCGATCAACCTGGGCGCCTATGGCTACGTACAGAAGCCCTACGATATGGATCAGTTACTGGTGACGATCCACAGGGCCGTCGAGAAGCGGGAGGCCAAGGAGATACTGCGGGAAAGCAAGGAAACTCTGCAGCGCCTTCTGGATCAGCAAATCGCCGTGAACCGGTTGGCCCTAACGTTGGGGGAGAGCAGAGATATCGGTGAGATTTACCACATCATCCACGAGCACATACACCCGCTGATGGATGCCGACGCCTTCATCGTCTCCTCCTACGACGATGAGACACAACTTATCCAGGCAGGGTACATGGTCAGTCATGGCGCTGTGCGCGATGTAACAAACTTCCCTCCTATCCCACTAGAGAGAACAGGACACGGCACCCAGAGCCAGGTGATCCACACTGGCAAGCCGTTCTACGTCCCCGACTGGCGCAGGGCGATGAGGACGACCAGGACTGAGTATAAGGTCGCGCAGGACGGAACAGTCAGCGAAGGGCCACCGCCGGCTGAGCAGCAGAAAGACTCGGTTAATTCGGCGATCTACGTACCGATGAAAATCGAAGGCAAGACGATCGGCGTGATGCAGGCGCAGAGTAACCGGCTGGATGCATACACCCAGGAGGACATAGACCTCCTCTCCGCCCTGGCCAATGTTGCCGCCATCGCCATTCAGAACGCCCGGCTGTACGAGGAGACCCGACGGCGCGGTCTGGAGCAGGAGACGCTGCGGTAGGCAGCACTGGCGCTGACGACCACCCTGGACGCCATCGCCTACCTGTGGAAAAAGGTCGGTACCACCTGCATCCATCTGGAGGAGACACATCGGGTGGTGAAACTCCTTCGCGCCGTTTTTGACACCGTCGTACCCCACGTGATTATCGTCACCGAGACCAACGTCCCTCACGAGGAGAACATCTCATACTTCGGCGACGGCTCAGATGAGGCCCAGATGGTCTACCAGTTCTCTCTGCCCCCTCTGGCTCTCCACGCCTTCCATTCCGGCGCTGCCTCCTACCTCTCCAGGTGGGCCGCCGACCTCTCCACCCCCTCCGGTAGCACCACCTTCTTCAACTTCCTGGCCTCCCACGACGGGATCGGGGTGCGGCCTGTCGAGGGTATCCTCAGCCCGTCGGAGGTTCAGAGCCTGGTCAAGCGCACTCTCGACCACGGCGGTTTTGTCTCTTACAAGACGAATGCTGACGGCAGCCAAAGCGTCTACGAACTGAACATCTCCTACTTCGATGCGCTCTCTGATCCTAGCAGTGCCGAGCCGCTGGACTTGCAGACGCGCCGCTTCCTGGCCTCCCAGGCGATTATGCTCAGCCTGGCTGGAGTGCCGGGCATCTACGCACACAGTCTGTTCGGTTCCCACAGTTACCCCGCCGGCGTGGAGGAGACCGGGCGGTATCGCTCCATCAACCGGGAGAAGTTCCGGCGCGACGAACTGGAGCGTGAGTTAGCGAACCCCTCCTCGCTGTGCTCCAGGGTGTTCTATCCTTACCTCCACCTCATCCGCACACGCGCGGCACACCCGGCCTTTCATCCCAACGGCGCGCAGCAGGTGCTCTTTAGCCCTTCTGGCAACGAATCGCTGTTCACGCTGGTGCGCACCTCCCCGGACGGGTGCGAGAAGATCATCTGCATCCACAACGTGTCTAACTCCGCACAACCCTTCCGAGTCGATTTGAAAGCGTTGTCCATCCAGCACACCGGTGCCCTGCGGGACGTTATCTCGGGGACGTCCTACCCGGTGGCTGACAGCGATGATCTGAGACTCACCGTCGGCCCGTACCAGGCAATGTGGTTGAAAGCACAGGAGCAAAGCCAGGCCGACTAAGGCGAGCCGGACTGCGGACCTGCACCCACCCCTGAGGCTGGCTCTGGTACCCCAGCGCAGCCTCTCCCAGACGCAGCGATCCTGCCATCACCCCGACCTCCAAGCACGACCCACCTGGTAAGACCCCCGGCGACAGGCAACCAAGAGCAATAGTACTAATTTCCTATTCACTAGCCTGTCGAGTTGTGGTATTATAGTATCGAGAGAAGTTAGAATACTACGTCATTATGGTTAGAAGATGGTTAGAGCAATCATATAGAGCGTCATCATAGCACCAAAACTCTCAGAGAATGGTTAGAAATCCGGGATAGAGTTATAAGAAACAAGGGGGTATGAAGATGAAGAACCAGACCAACATCCGTAGAGTGGCTACTTTTTTGGTCCTATGCACACTGGCGATGACGCTCGTCAGCGCAGTACCCGCTCCACTGCCTTCGGTGCGCGTCATTGTACAGGGTACCAGCGTCGCCGACGCTGTAGCAGCCGTGAACGCCAACGGTGGCCATGTCACGGCTGAGATCGGCATCATCAACGCTGTCGTGGCTGAGGTACCCCAGGACTGTCTGGCTCGCCTGGCCGAAACAGACGGCGTCATCCGCGTGACGGAAGACCGCCCGGTGCAGCAGTCAGGCCAGCGCGTCGATGTGGAGTTTGTCAAGACCATCGGGGCTGCTGAGGTGTGGGAGACCGGCAACCTGGGGGCAGACGTCACGGTGGCCATCCTCGACAGCGGGATTGACCCCACCTTCAGCACTCTTCGCCGACCCCCAAAGGGCGGAGGCAACCGCATTCTGGCCTACTATGACGTGTTCTCTGAAAAACTGTACAAGCCACACCGTTTGCTCCGGTCGCCCAGGGACCCCAACGGCCACGGCACTCACGTCGCGGGCATCATAGGCAACAGTGCCTATGAGCGGCAAGACAAAGAGTACCGAGGCATCGCGCCTGCCGCCAATCTGGTGGCCGTGCGCGTGCTCGACGAGACCGGCGTGGGCACCTACGCGGAGGTGCTTCAGGGAATCGACTGGATCGTACAGAACAAGGACACCTACAACATCCGTGTGCTCAACATCTCGCTGTACGCGCCGGTGTACGCACCCTACTGGGCCGACCCGTTCAACCTGGCGGCCATGGCAGCCTGGCAGGCCGGCATCGTCGTGGTTGCCAGCATAGGCAACACCGGCCCCGACCCGATGAGCATCGGCGTGCCGGGCAACACCCCCTACGTCATCACCGTGGGCGCGTTCACCGACAACCGTACCCCGGAGGACTTCAGCGACGACTACATCCTGCCCTTCTCCGCCACTGGCCCCACCCTGGACGCCTTCGTCAAACCCGACCTGATCGCGCCGGGAGCGCACGTCATCTCGCTGATGCAGCGCAACACGTACCTGAGCCAACAATACCCCGAAAACCGGATCGACAACCACTACTTCCAGATGGCGGGCACCTCCATGTCCACGGCCGTGGTCTCCGGCATCTCCGCCCTGGTACTCAGCGAACACCCTGAATTGACGCCCGACCAGGTGAAGTGCCGATTGACGATGACCGCCCGTCCGCAGTTCAGCGAGTACACCGGAGAGGCAGCCTATAGCACGTGGGAGCAGGGAGCAGGCCGCGTCTGGGCACCTGACGCCGTCTTCACCGACATAGAATGTATGGCGAACCAGGGTATGGACCTGGCGGCTGACCTGGCTGGCCAGGAGCCCCAGGACCACTACCAGGGCTGGACCTACTATGATCCTGAGACCGAGGAATTCCGCATCCACGATGACGGAGGGGATTACTGGTCTGGTGGCTATGACAGGTGGAACGGTGAGTACGACAGTTGGGCCGATGGCTACGACGATTGGGCTGGCGGCACGACCAACTGGTCAGGCGGCTTCCACGATTGGCTCAGCGGATACGAGAGTTGGGCTGGTGGTTACAATACCTGGGCCGGCGCCTACGACAGTTGGACCGGTGACTATGATTGCTGGAGCGGTGGCCGCAGTTGGGCCGACGGCCGCAGTTGGGCCGACGGCCGTAGTTGGGCCGATGGCCGTAGTTGGGCCGATGGCCGTAGTTGGGCCGACAACTTCAATTGGGCCGGCGGTTACTCCTCGTGGGCCGGCGGTTACGAGAGTTGGGCCGACGGCCGCAGTTGGGCCGATGGCCGCAGTTGGGCTGACACCATCGGCGACCCAGAGTGGGCAGCGGCCTTCGCCAATCTGGAGAATGCGCCCACCGGAACATCAGACGTGGGCAATAACATCTGGGTGAACGCCGAATGATCCCGTCACTCGTGTGACGGCAACAGGGATAGCGCTGAAGCCGACGTAGGACAGGATGCCATCCTGTCCTACGTTGCTGTACGCTATTGTTGGACAAGTTGGCAACTTGTCCTACATTTCTTCAAACCGCGCCAATTGCTCTTCGGCGCGCCGCTGATCGGCGGCGGCCCCCAACCGCTCGAATACCTGCCTGGCCGCGATCAGTTCGTCGCGGGCCTCCTCCGGCCGATCCAGCGCCAGCCAGAGCAAACCACTCCAATAAGCCGTCCTCCCGGCTTCCAACTGCGAATCGTTGGCACAAAAGATGGCGGCACTGCGCTCCAGGTGATAGCCAGCGGCCACCAGGTCGCCGCGTGCCTGGGCGATGCGCCCCACAAGGCGCTCATATCGCCCCCATTCAACCGACTCTCCTTCGTCGGCGCCAGTCACCTCCCGCAGCAAATTAAGGCCGCGCTCGGCCCACTGCAGAGCAACATCGATCTGGCCCCGTTCCAGGTGCAGCATACCTTGCCAACAGTAGGCATCGTTCAGGTTCAGGCTGGCACAGGCACCAGCCTCTTCATACAAGGGAATGGCGGTGTTCAGGTAGCGGGCACAGTCAGCCCAGCGCTCCTGCAGCAGATAGAGCCGACCTAGATTCGCGTGGGCCTGGGCCAGTTCGTAGGGATGGGCAATGCGCTGTGCAATGGCAAGACTCCGACAGAGATTCTCCTCCGCTTTGGCCCATTCGCCACGGTCGGTGTACAGCGCGCCCAGGTTCGTGCAGGCCAGGGCCAGTCCCTCAACCTCGCCGATGCGCTCGTGCACCTCGGCCGCGCGCTCGTAATCGGCCAACGCGCCATCCCAATCGCCGCCGGCGTCCTTGAGGATGCCCAGGTTGTTCAGGGAGCGCGCGCAACCGACGACGTCCCCCAGCCGTTCGCGGAGCCCCAGAGCACGTTCGACGCACTTCGCTGCCTCATCCCACTCGCTGCGATCGTAGTACATACCCCCCAGCCGGTTGAGGATGGACGAGAGCACGTCGTAATGCTCGGTATCGCGCACCAGGGCCACCCCCCGCTCCAGCCACCCCTGCGCTGCGGTCAGGTCCCCCCGGCGCCGGCTGAGACATCCCAACTCTGAGTAAATCTGGGCGTACAATGCGGGGAGTGTCGCGCTCGTGTAGCCGAGTTGGGCCAGCCCTTGATGTAGCCAGGTTTCCGCCTCCTGCAGGTCACCGCGCTTCTCCCACACCTGTCCCAGCCTGAGCATAGCCTGTGCACGCGCCTCCGGGGTAGCCTCCTCCCACTCTTCCAACGCAGCACGATAGCAAGCGGTGGCTTCTTCATACTCGCCGATGTGCTGTTCAACCTCCCCCAGCCCGACGGCCGCCTGCCAGCGCTCGGATCGGTAGTTGCCCAGGTGCTGTGAGAGTTGCAATACCCGGCTGTAGTACTCGATGGCCTCCCGGTTGGCAAATCGTTCGCGGGCGCGGTCACCTGCCAGCAGCGCGTAGCGCATGGCCTTGTCGTGCACGCGGGCGCGGTCGTAGTGCAATGCCAACACTTCGACCTGGTTGCTCAGATCGGCAGCATAGAGGTCTTCAATGCACTCGGCCACTGTGCGATGCATCTCGGGGCGCCGGCTGCGCAGCAGGCTGCGGTAGACCGTGTCCTGAGTGAGGATGTGGCGGAAGGCGTACACCTGCTCGCCAGCCTGGGGCCGTTCCTCTAGCAACCCCAAGTCGATGAGTCGTTCCAGCGAGGGTACCACCCTGACGGCACCGTGGAGCCGGCGTTCGACCTTCTCCAGCAAGCGGGCGGCGAACTGCAGGCCGATGACAGCACCAGTGCGTAGCACGTGCTGCAAGTCCTCTGGCAGACGGTCCACACGCGCCATCATCAGCCCACGCAAGGTGGTAGGGACCTCCAGTGTCTGCAATGCCACGGCCGAGGCCACCTGCCACTGACCATCCCCTAGCGTCAGCACCTCCTTCTCAATCAACATATGCACGAACTCTTCAATGTAGAAGGGGTTGCCCTCGGCGCGGGTCAGGATTGTGTCGACAAGCGGCTCTGGTAGGCCTTCCAGGTCCACCAGGTGTCCCAACAGCGCCCGGCTGTGCCCTGGCGAGAGACGCCTCAACTCCAGAGAGAGAGATACAGGCGCCTCCAGGGGCTCCTCTGCCGGGGGAACCGCAAGGTCCAGAGACACCTCCGGTCGCGGTCGCGTGATGACACACAGGAACACAGGCGCTTCGTGGACGAGACCAGCCAGCGATTCCAAGACATCTCGCGAGAGGTCATCAGCCCAGTGGAAGTCATCCAGGATCAGTATGACCGGCCGCACTCGGGCCTCGCCCAATAGCCACTCGCGCAGCGCCACGGCCGTCAACTGCTTGACGCGCTCCGGTTCCAGGTGGCGCAGGGAAGCTCGTTCCTCTGGAGCCAGCGGCAGTCCCAATATCTGCCGCAGGAAGAGGCGCAGGGCAGGTGAGACCCCGGCATCCCACGCCGTGTCAGGCGGGTAAGTGCGCTGGACATCTTGTAGTAACGAGCGAAAGATACCATAGCCAACCCCCTGGGCGTAGGGCAGCCCACGCCCTTGCCAGATCGCAACCTGACCGGGCACGACGATTGAGAGACATTCGGAGACCAGCCGCGATTTGCCCATGCCAGCCTCACCACGAATCGTCACCAGCCGGCCGTGCCGATCGTCGAGGAGAGCGGACAACAAGGCACGTAACTGCTCCAGCTCGGCATCGCGCCCCAGGAGCAAGGCCGTGACCCCTACCACGCCCCGCGTCGGCAACGGTTCGGAGCGATCCCCCATTGCCTCGTAGACCGCCACAGGCTCGTCAACTCCTTTGACCTGAGTCGTACCCATCGCCTGGAAGTTGAAGAGCGGGCGCGTCCGGTGGTAGACGCGGGAACTGACCAAGATGTGGCCGGGCCGGGCCAGCGACTCCAATCGCGCTGCCAGGTTGACCGTCTCCCCGATGACGGTGTAGGCCGCTTGCTCCCGGGTGCCAATGATTCCGGCGACGGCCAGCCCGCTGTGGATACCGACGCGCATCTGCAGGGGAGCACCCAACTGAGTGCGCGCGATGGGCTCGAACTCAGCCGCGGCCCTTTGCATATCCAACGCAGCGCGGACAGCCAGTTCCGGGTCGTTCTCGTGTGCGATGGGTGCGCCGAAGACCGCCATCAGGCCATCACCAGTGAACTTGTCTACGACGCCATCGTAGCGGTGGACACATTCCACCAGGCGGCTCAGCAGGTCGTTGATCAGATTAAAGACCGACTCCGCGTCCAGGGAGGTCGCGAGGTGAGTGAAGTTCACCGCATCGGCAAAAAGCACCGCCACCTCGCGGCGTTCACCGCGCAGCCGCTCCTGATCGTGCAGGACACCCTCAGCAACGGCAGAAGGGATGTAACGACGCAGGCGGCGCACGGCCTCCTGGGCTGCGGCCAGATCGCGCCGCGTGTCCGTCTCGCCCGTCCCCCCTTTTATCTCCCCCAGTGGGGACAGAGGAGAGGGACTGCCACCGCTGGTGAGGGCAGTACCGCAAGCAGTGCAATGGGACGCTGTATCAGGATTTGGAGACCCGCATTGAGGACAGCGCATAGTAGTATTTTAGCATACTCTGCGTGTAGTGCCAACTGACCAACCTACCGCCACTGGGGTGCATTTAGCGCAGCCAGCGCACAGAAAAGGGCCGGTCTTTTCGACCGGCCCCTTTAGAACCTACCCGAAACTCTCTCAAATCAGGCCCCAAACTTGATGAGCCGCCCCGCGTGGGCCATCGCCAGGGGCAACAGGTCCACATGGTGGATATGTCCCAGGCCACCCGCCATACAGGGCCGTTCCCCGAACTGCGCCACGCCGTCGGGCCGGATGTATTTCGACCACAGAAGCACCGGCAGTTCGTGCCAACTGTGCGCCTTCCACAGCGCCGGGGTGGAGTGGTCGCCCGTGACAACGACTACGTCCGGTTCCAACGCCAGGACATCCGGCAGCACTGCGTCGAAGTGCTCGATCACATTCACCTTGCCCTCGAAGTCCCCATCCTCTCCCCGGCTGTCGGTCTCTTTGACGTGAAAGAAGAAGAAGTCATAGCCGGCCCAATGTCGCCTGAGCGTCTCGACCTCGTCCTCGATGGTCTCCCCCGTAGGGAGAACTTCCATCCCGGCCAGTTTGGCCACACCCCGGTACATCGGGTAGGTGGCGATAGCCCCACAACGCAGCTTGTAGACCTGCGACATCTTGGGGAGTCCCGGGTCCTTCGCGATGCCGCGGAGGTTGCAGCCGTTAGCCGGGTGCTCGTCCGCCAGGAGTTTCCGGGCCTCAGCCATCCATTGATTGAGCAGTGCCGCAGTATGGGCCGCCTCAGGACGCAACGGTTCGACCGGCAACGGTAGTTTGCCCACCTGCTGCGGATCGGTCTCGGTAAGGCCATCGCACAACCCCTGCCCCCGCAGCACCAACACGAAGCGGTACTCCTTCACCGGTTTGACGAACGTCTCCACGCCTGGAAGGTGAATCTGGCATAACTTCTCGCACAACCGGGCTCCCACCTCCGTAGGAATGCGGCCTGCCCGCCGATCAGTGATCAGGCCCGTCTGGGGGTCGATGGTGCAAAAGTTGCCACGCGCCGCCACGTCGTCGGGCTGCAGACCGAAGCCGATGCCCAGCGCCTCCAGCACCCCGCGTCCAATCTCATATCGCAGCGGGTCATAGCCAAAGAGGGCCAGGTGCCCCGGCCCGCTACCTGGGGAGATGCCAGGTGCGACAGGCGTGCTCATACAGCAGATGGAACGCGCAGCCAGCGCGTCAAGGTTGGGAGTGTGCGCCGCCTCCAACTCTGTAGGCCCATCGGGCGTCATCGGCAGTCCCCCCACCCCATCCAGAACGAGCAAGAGGATCTTGGCCTCGCCCTCAATCGCCAACTCGCGCATCAAATCCAGGTCAGCCATTCATTTCCCCTATCGGATCGCCAGCTCCGTCTGCTTATCGAAGATGTGCATACGATCCATGTTGAAAGCGACCTGTATCGTGTTGCCCACACATGCGCCTGTGCGCGGGTCGAAGCGACCCAGGAACTGGATGCGCTCTGCCACCAGATAAACGACGACCTCGTTGCCCATCAACTCAGTCACGTCCACTTGGGCCTCCACCAACGCCTTGTTAATGCCCGGCGGGGCGTACTCGGGGTCGTGAGTGTCCTCAGGACGGACGCCGAAGACAATCTCCTTACCCAGGTGCTGACGGTAGACCTGTGCCTTGTCTTCAGGAACCTCCAGGGCAAAATCACCACAGTCCACAGCCACCTTGCCGTCTCGCTCCACCAGTGTGGCGTCCATAAAATTCATCGCCGGGCTGCCGATGAAGCCAGCGACGAAGACATTGGTCGGGGTATTGTAGAGCACCTGCGGGCTAGCTATCTGCTGCAAGAGCCCATCCTTCATCACCGCGATGCGGGTCCCCATCGTCATGGCCTCGACCTGGTCGTGGGTCACATAGATGACAGTCGTCCCCAACCGCTGATGGAGCTTGCTGATCTCGGCGCGGGATTGTACGCGCAATTTGGCGTCCAGATTGGAGAGCGGCTCGTCCATCAGAAACACATGCGGTTCGCGCACAATAGCGCGGCCCACCGCCACGCGCTGCCGCTGGCCACCGGACAGTTGCTTGGGCTTGCGCTCCAACAGGTTCTCAATGCCCAGCATCCTGGCCGCCTCGTGCACACGCTGGCCAATCTCCTGCTTGGGGGTCCTACGTAGCTTGAGGCCGAAGGCCATGTTGTCGTAGACCGACATGTGGGGATACAGCGCGTAGGACTGGAAGACCATGGCGATGTCCCGGTCCTTGGGCGGTACGTCGTTGACCAACCGGTCGCCGATGTAGATATTGCCCTCGGTGATCTCCTCCAGACCGGCCAGCAAGCGCAAGGAGGTGGTCTTGCCGCAGCCCGAGGGGCCGACGAAGACCAGGAATTCCTTGTCCGGGATTTGGATGTCGAGGTCGGCGACCGCGACAACTTCACCAAACCGCTTAGTCACATGCTCATACGTCACGCTTGCCATTTGATTGTGCTCCTTTCATTTGAGTCTAAGATTACTATGCTATGGTCGAGGCATCGCCCCCGACTACGCCAGGACAATCCGAACCCCCAACTGGCTCAGGTCCCACAGCACCGGCGAAGGGGCCTCACGGGCAGTGACGATGACATCCGCGTCAGAAGAGGGCGCGATGTAAGCAGCCGCCACCCGCCCCACCCGCCCAGCCGGCACCAGAACGATGACCTGAGACCCAATCTCCAGCAACATCCGCGCGATCTCCGCCTGCGGGAGACTATCGCCAGTCAAACCATCCACAGCGCTAACGCCACCCAGCTCCAGGATCACGTGATCGGCCCGCAGGTTGGGAAGCATCGTTCTGGTCAGTTGGCCCACCAGCCCCAGGTCATGCCCCTCAGCCTGACCACCCATGACGATCAGGGTGTGTGAGGTATTGGTAGCGAGCCAGTGAGCCACCTCAAGCCCGTTGGTGATAACGGTGAGCCGCGAGCGTGCGCCCAGACAACGCGCGATCTCCAACGGGAGCCGTCCCGGACCCAGGAAGACGGTTTCACCATCGGCGATCATCCCGGCCACGGCCTGGCCGATGCGCGCTTCCTGGGCTCCGGATGGGACACGGGCACCCTCCGGCACGCCTTCCCCGGCTGCCACGGCCCCGCCGTGCACACGCCGCACCGCTCCCTGCTCTTCTAGCGTCTTCAGGTCCCGCCGGATGGTCGAGGCGTTCACACCAAATCGAGTCGCCAGTTCCGCCACGCGGACGACGCCATCCTGCGCCACCATCTTGGCGATGGCAGCGCGTCTTTCGGCGGTCAAAGCAGGCAGTGGACGCTGGTTCACGGTCGTTATTTTATCACATTGTGCGCGATTTGTCAACACCTATGTGCGTGATTCGGCGCGATTCGGGGCCTTATTTGTGCACTTTCGCGCACAATCACTCTCAATGCACTGCTTAGACATTGCTTACGAAGGAGAAATCAACCTCGACCAGGAATGTCAGTTTTAGCGCCCGAGCAGTCAAAACGGCCCGCCCTGGATGTCAGTCGAGCCAACTTGCATACATGGTGGGTTGTGCTAAAATTCATTCGTTTCATAAGACCTTCCCTGCATAATCGGAGACCGAAGTGCAGAGAGAACAGTAAATGGAAAGCCAGCGAGGCAAGCGGCTGATATGGAAAAAATTGGGGCTGGGACTCTCCGGGTTCCTGCTCTTTGTCCTCGCCCTGGGGATGATGAAAGAGGGAGCCGGAGGACTGGCGCCGCTTCTGCGGGATCACCTGGAGGTCACCAACACTGCCGACAGCATGGGATTCGGCTTGCTGATGGCCTATCTGGTTCTGAGTGGATCACCGGTGGCAGCCGCGGCAGTAGCCCTGTTGAGTGCTAGCACGCTGTCCTCTCTCCAGGCCTTCACTATGATTGCTGGCTCTCGCTTGGGCGCCTGTCTCACTGTCCTGCTGGTTGGCTTCGTCTACACCCTGCGGGGGCATGAGCAATGGACCGCGCTCACCGCGGGCATCCTTTCCCTCCTGCTTACCGGCTCGATCCAGTTGGGGTCCCTACCGATGGGACTGCTGATCCTCAGTCGGGGCTGGCTCAATGACCTTTCTATTCCCGCCTTAGAAGGACTAGCGGCCGGCGTCAACCAGGGACTGGAACCACTGCTCGGCCCCCTGGTGGCCTTCCTCCCCGGCTGGATGCTTTTCGTAGCCGGTGTGGGACTGGTGACACTCAGTTTTCGCCTCTTTGACCACGCCATGCCCCAGATGCGGCTGGAGAGAACCGATCTCGGCCAGGTCTCCAGGCTGGTCTATCGCCCCGAAGTCATGTTCCTGATGGGACTGGCGATCACTCTGTTCACGATGTCCGTCTCCATCTCTGTGGGCATCCTGGTCCCCCTCTCTGCCCGAGGCTACATGCGCCGCGAGAACATCATTCCCTACATTCTAGGGGCGAACATCTCCACCTTTGCGGACACACTGGTCGCGGCGGCACTGTTGGGGGACCCCCGGGCGATAGCAGTGGTGACGACGCATATAGTCTGCGCGGCCATCGTCTCCCTGCTCCTCATTCTATTGGCCTACCGACCCTACGAGCGGGCCATCTCGGATGCGCTGGCCTGGATCACCCGCCGGCGCAGGAACTTCATTCTCTTCCTGAGCATCATCTTTGTCATCCCTGTGGTGCTTATCTTGCTATAACGAGGGTGGTGGAAAATGAGGATTCTGCTCTGTACCAACGGCTCTTCCCACACAGCTCGGGCGCTGGAGATGGGAGTGCGTATCGCGCAAAAGGCGGCGAGCGAAGTAGATATCCTGGTCGTAGCCGAACGCGACCGGGAGAAGAAAGCCCGTCGGATGGCCAAGGCGGCCACTGCCGACCTGGAAGCAGCAGGGATGCCGGTCACCATCCACCGGCGGACCGGCAGGATGGCCGACGAGGTGGTCCTTCAAGCACAAACCGCCCCGTACGATCTGGTGATCATCGGCAGCCGGGGGCGGCGGGGAGTGATGCGATTGCTGCTGGGCTCGGCGGCCCTCCACGTCACCGGGCACGCGCCGGCCTCCGTCCTGGTAGCCCAGGGACGCACCCGCAACCTCAGGCGGTTCCTGGTCTGTTCCTCCGCCGGCCCAGTGAGCGAGCATACTATCCAGTTCGCCGGTCGCCTGGCTCAAGCCGTAGGAGCTTCGGTGACCCTGCTCCACGTGATGTCCCAACTGCCGCTGGCTGCAGACGCCATCTCAGACGACCTGGATGCATCGGCGGAGGAACTGATGCAGCGCAACTCACGGGAGGGGGTACACCTCAAGCAAATGCTGGAACTGCTGGCGGCGGAAGGGCAAGCGGGCCGCGCAGTTGTCCGGCACGGACTGGTGCTGGACGAGATCATCGCCGAAGCCCGGGAGGGCCGATACGACCTGCTAGTGACCGGGGCTCACGTCACCCCCGGCCTGAACGCGCGCCTGGTGGGCGATCTAAGCGCCGACATCCTGCTGGCGGCCGACCGCCCCGTGCTCGTAGTCCGCTGACCGCGGCCTGAGCCGACCCGCGGCCACCAGGGCCAGATCGGTCAGGTTTGGATGTAGATTCACGCGGATAAATACTGATGCTTACATCTCTATACCTCTGATCCGTACCCCACGGCGCGGCGCTGTTGACGTCTATGCCCCGTTCGGTTATAATAGTGTCCGAAGTCGAAGGAGCAGTCATAGCGGCCTCAGCAGAGGCCCCAACGTGAGCCATACGACAAAACGAAAGGAGCAAAGTAATGGCAGTGAAAATCGGTATCAATGGTTTCGGCCGCATCGGCCGGCAGGTTCTCAAGGCAATGAAGGAGAAGTACCGCGATGAGTTCGACGTCGTTGCTGTCAATGACCTTTTCCCGCCTGAGACCAACGCGCATCTGTTCAAGTACGACTCTAACTTCGGCAAGTATGCTGGTACGGTCGAGGTGGTCGAGGGGGATCTCGTCGTGGACGGCGACCACATCAAGGTTTTTGCCGAGCGCGACCCGGCGAAACTGCCCTGGGGCGACCTGGATGTGAAGATCGTGATCGAATCCACCGGCGTCTTCCGCGATGGAAAGAAAGCCGCTGCCCACATCAAGGCCGGCGCCAAGAAGGTCATCATCAGCGCCCCGGCCAAGCCGGCCGACAGTGTGGACCTGACAGTGGTGTTAGGCGTGAACGACAAGATGTACGACCCGGCGAAACACCACATCGTCTCCAATGCCTCCTGCACGACCAACTGCCTGGCCCCGGCGGTCAAGGTTGTCTTTGACAACTTTGGCATCGTCAAGGGGCTGATGACCACCATCCACTCCTACACCACCGACCAGCGCGTCCTGGACCTGGCTCACAGGGATCTCCGACGGGCGCGGGCGGCGGCGCTGAACATCATCCCCACCACCACCGGCGCGGCCAAGGCATTGGCGCTGATCATCCCGGAACTGGAGGGCAAGTTCGACGGCTTTGCCCTGCGCGTCCCCACCCCGACCGTCTCCATCGTGGACTTTGTGGCCGAGTTGGAGAAGACAGCCACCGCCGAGGAAGTCAACGCGGCCTTCAAGGCCGCCGCCGCAGGCCCGATGAAAGGCATCCTGGGCTACTCCGAGGAGCCACTGGTCTCAATGGACTACAAGGGCGACCCGCGCTCCAGCATCGTGGATGGGCTGTGCACCATGGTGACTGGCGGCAACATGGTCAAAGTGGTGGCCTGGTACGACAACGAATGGGCCTACTCGGTGCGCATGACCGACCTGGCGAAACTGATGGCAGACAAGGGGCTTTAGAGTAGACGCGGGAATAAGGATGAGTAGATGGGGACTATCCTCATCTACTCGTTCCCCATATACTCGTCTACTCTCTCCCAGCGACAAAGAGATATTATAGAATTACCCTACAACATTTGCGTTGTCCGCGAGAATCTGTGGGACAAGATGCCATCTTGTCCTATGTTGTTGCGGCTGGAGGCCGCGCTATGAACAAAAAAACCATCCGCGACATTGACGTACAAAACAAGCGCGTGCTGGTACGCGTGGACTTCAACGTTCCCCTCAAAGACGGGATCGTAACAGACGATACACGCATCCAGGCAGCACTCCCCACACTCAACTACCTGCTGGAACATGGCGCAGCACTGATCCTGTGCTCGCACCTGGGCCGGCCCAAAGGGAAGGTTGTGCCGGAGTTGAGCATGGACTCGGTGGCAATCCGGCTGGCGGAACTGTTGGGCCTTCCGGTGCGCAAACTCAATGACTGTATCGGCCCAGATGTCGAGACAACCGCGATAGCCCTGCAACCGGGCGACGTCATCCTGCTGGAGAACACCCGCTTCCACTCGGAGGAAAGGGCCAACGACCCTGAGTTCGCCCAACAACTGGCCTGCCTGGCCGATATTTACGTCAACGACGCCTTCGGTTCAGCCCACCGCGCCCACGCTTCCACCGAAGGAGTAGCACACTACCTGCCAGCCGTGGCCGGCTTCCTGATGGAGAAAGAACTGGAGTTCCTCGGCCGGGCAGTCGAGAACCCCGCCCACCCTTACATCGCCATCCTGGGTGGAGCCAAGATCTCCGGCAAGATTGGCGTCATCGAGAACCTGCTCGACCGGTGCGAGCGACTGCTGATCGGCGGTGGTATGGCCAACACCTTCTTCAAGGCTATGGGTTTCGAGGTGGGCGACAGTTTGGTTGAGGAAGAGGCAGTATCAACGGCCAAATCACTCCTGGAGAACAGTGGTAGTCGGCTAGTTCTGCCTGTGGACGTAGTCATCGCCGATGACTTCGACAACGACGCCCACTCCCGGGTCGTGGCCCCCAACGAGGTTCCTCCTGGCTGGCGCATCCTGGACATCGGGCCCAAGACTGTGTCTACCTTTGAATCGGCACTCGGCGGGGCGAAAACGGTGGTCTGGAACGGGCCGCTGGGCGTGTTCGAAATGCCCAACTTTGCCAAGGGCACCGTCGCCGTAGCACGGTTACTCCCCGACCTGGACGCCATAACCGTCGTCGGCGGCGGCGATTCAGCGGCAGCAGTGCGACAGGCAGGATTGGCAGATCAAATGACCCACGTCTCTACCGGCGGTGGGGCCAGCCTGGAGTTCCTGGAGGGCAAGGTCTTGCCCGGCGTGGCGGCGTTGATGGACAAATAGAGAGCCAGACCTGACAGGTCGCCAAACCTGTCAGGTCTTATCCCTCGAGGGGAGAAAACGGCAATGCCCTTCGCCAACGGCGAAAATGTGGGCGTATACCGCATCGTGGAAAAACTGGGCCAGGGAGGTATGGCCACGGTCTTCAAAGCCTACCATCCATCACTTGACCGCTACGTCGCCATCAAAGTAATGCACCCCGCCTTCACGGAAGACCCCAACTTCCTGGCGCGCTTCCAACGAGAGGCCCGCATCGTCGCCAGGCTCGACCACCCTCACATCGTCCCCATCTACGACTTCGCCGAGCATCGCGGAAATCCCTACCTGGTGATGCGCTTCATCGACGGGGAAACACTTAAGGCGCGCATGCAACGCGCCCCCCTGGACCTGCAGGAGGTTCCGTGTATCGCGCGTGCAGTCGGCGAGGCACTGACTTACGCCCACGAACAAGGTGTCCTGCATCGCGACATCAAACCCTCCAATATCATCCTCACGCCCGATGGCGGAGTCTACCTGACCGACTTCGGGCTGGCACGAATGGCCGAGGCCGGCGAATCCACCCTCTCCCGCGACATGTTGGCGGGCACGCCGCAGTACATCTCGCCTGAACAGGCCAAGGGCCTGAAGAAACTTGACGCCCGCACCGACGTATATTCGCTAGGAGTTGTGCTCTATGAACTGCTGGCAGGGCAAGTGCCGTTCACTGCCGACACTCCCTACGCCATCATCCACGATCACATCTTCGCACCGCTGCCGCTCCCCCGGCAACTGAACCCCGACCTGTCCGAACCACTGGAAAGGGTGCTGCTCAAAGCACTGGCCAAGGAACCCGACGACCGGTTCCAGTCGGTGGAAGAATTGATCAGTGCCCTTGAAGCGGCACTGAAGCCCACTCCCGCGCCTTCCCCGGCGGAGACGATCGTCGTACCGCCGCCTACCGCGGTCCGCCCAGTCGGGGCTGTGGAGGGACTCGAGGAAAAAAAACCCAAAGAAGAAAGACCTGAAGAGAAAGTGAAGCCCAGGAAGAAAAAACGCCGCTGGCCCTGGATCGTGGCCGGTGTGGCGGCCTTCCTCCTGCTCGCGAGCATCGTGGGTCTGGTCGTGATCAACCAACAGCAGCAGGCCGGCACGCTCCCTGGCCCCGAGAATGTCGAACGACTTCTGGAAAGCGCCCGGGCTGCCCGGGAAGAGGGACACTTTGACCACGCCCTGGACCTATACCAGCAGACCATAGAGGCTGACCCACACCTGATTCCCGCTTACATGGAGGCCAGCGGCCTCCTGATTGAGACAAGAGACACGGATGAAGCGATGTTTCTCGTAATGGAGGGGCTGAAGGACAACCCGGACAACCCGGCGCTGCACAAACAGGCGGCGGGAGTCGCTACGCTGACGAAGCGGTGGGACGTGGCACAGAGAGAAGTAGAGTGGTTGCTGCGGGAGATGCCCGAGGATGCGTTCTCCCACGCCTGCGCCGCGTCGCTCGCACTGGCCCAGGGTCACCCATGCGAGGAAGTCCACCCGGAGCTGGACGCCGCCCTGCGGCTCGATCCGGAGCTGGCCTGGGCCCACTACAGCCTGGCCCTGTGCCATCTCCAGGAAGACAACCCGGAGGCAGCGCGCGCCGAACTGGAGTTCGTGCTCGGCCAGGAGGACATCCTACACCTCCTGAGAGTACGTGCTGAGCAAAGGCTGGGCGCGTTGGAGCCGGGACTGGAAAGGGAGAAGACCATCGAGCGGGAGTTCGAGGCACTGCTGCCGCTGATTGAGGAAATACCCCAAGAACACCTGCGGATGCCGCTCAACGAGATGCTCAACCATGCCCGCATCGCCTGGCAGCGAGGGGACAGGGACAGCGCGATCCAGACGCTCGAGGAAACCAACGTCTGGATACAGGAGCACCAGGATGATCTCGGCATCCCTCTGGCCGAGGAACTGAACTCACGACTGGACCACATCATCCACCTGGCAGCCGAGCCATAGCCACCCACCGACAACGGCCATCTCGCATTACCGCAAGAGTCGCCCTGATGGTTGATCGTCATTCTGAGCGTAGCGAAGAATCTCCCTTTGCAAGAACCGAGACCCCTCGACTTCGCTTGTATACTGAGAGTGCACATTAACAACCGCGAATAGCTGGCCCATTTAGGCATCAAGTGGTATGCTGTCTCCTGGGAGGGTAAGGTGCGAGCTTCGAGACTCCGCTGAGGAGCTTTTGCTGCCTCTACCCTGAGA
>JADHWW010000063.1 GCA_016783285.1 Anaerolineae bacterium | reverse complement strand
CAATACCCGCGCCAGCCCGTAGCCCCGGTCGCGCAGGCCTGGAAGCGCGATGAACAGGAGCGGGAAAGCCAGCCAGCCCAAGACGGTCACGCCGGCCCACCAGGCGACCACCGCCAGCCCCGGGTACCGGTTGAGAAGACTGTCGCGGTCGAACATCTCCGCCCAGGTGCCACCCGCCTGCTGATCGGCCCAGGTCTCGGGGTCAAATTCCAGGAGACCCGGAGCAACCCTGATTATCTCAAGAGCCTGCTCCAGATTTATGTCGCCCAGCGCCTCCTCCAGGTCTTGAACAAGTTCCGCTAGATTTTCGGGAGCGCCAGTAGCCTGCCTGGGGGTAAGACCGTGCAGCGCGTGTTCCACGTCAATCCCGCCCAACACCTCCTCCACGCGCTGGCGGGAATAATCATCCGTCTTGCGGAAGATGAGCACGCGGGGGTGGTCGTAGACGCTGAAAGCCTCCTCGGCCGGCGGCAGGTGCACCACGATAGGCTCAGTCTGATATGTATACCCCGCCTCCATCAGTGGGAAAGGATTCTCCTGATCGGGGAACTGGAACGGGCCGCAGGCCGGGCGGGAGGTGAAATCGGCTGCCAACTCGAAGCCCAGTTCGCCAGCGAAGAGCGCCCGGTAATACTCGGTCGTCAGCGGGTAGCGGGCCGGCAGGCGAGCGATGGAGCCATAGAGCCGGTTGCTGGCCATAAAAACGTAGTCCGCCTCGTCGAGCCAGTCAAACAGTTGCGTCCGCTTTTCCCACGTATCCTCGTTATAGTGCTGCATCTCAAAGCCATTGTACATCCCGTTGAAGGGATCGTGCCCGTCTATTCGCAGCGGCACTCCCCAGTCATAATGCTCGTTGGCCACCGTAGCGCCGGGCGGGACGTGAGCATAGATCCAGCGTGAAGCCGCCAAACGCGTATGGGAACGTTGGTAGATGGAGAATACTGCGCCGGCCCACAAAGCAGTACCGGTCACGCATAAGACCAATGGCAGGTGAGCAGCGACCAGAAACCAGGTTTTTCGGAAAAAATCTGGTTTCTTCAACCCTATATCACGGGGCAGACTAACCAGGCGCATTAGCAGATAGGCGGCCAGGATAATGAAAATGGGATACAGGGACAGAGAGTAGCGCATGGCCTTGACCCAGCGGGTGGCCTGGTATAGAAACACAAGGGTTACCCAGACCCACAGAATCAGGTGGTCACGCTTCCCGCGCAACAACTCAAAACCCGCTACTGCCCAACCGGCCCAGGCGGCCAGGCCCAATGGTAGCCCCATGCCCCAGACAACCATGTTGATCCAGGGGAACAAGATAGGCGCACGATTCGTCCACTGCCGGCCCCACGGCAAATCCGCCTCGCCGCTCTGCTCAACACGTATCTGCCCCAACCGGTCGAGCCACTCCGGGCTGGGCCGCACGCCGAAGAAACCTGGACCTTCAAAAACGTATGGCTGGGCAATACGGAAGGCGACCAATGCCAGCAGGCCAGCGAGGACAAGGCGAAAGACCACCTGCCCACTTGCCCACTTGCCCACTTGCCGACTTGCATACTTGCCCACTTGCCCACTTGCCCACCACACCCCAGCCAGCACGACGAGGAGAGAGGCCAGAGCCGCGTCAATCTTACAGGCCATGGCCAGGCCGGTAGCCAGTCCTGCCAGCCCGAAACTGAGCCAGTCCCCCGATTGGCCCGCACACACCGAGAAGTAAGCCGTCAGTGCGGTAAAGAAGCAGGCCATACTATCCACGGTGAAGAAGTGAGCCTGCTGGATGGAGAATGCCGTCAGTGCCCCCAACCCTGCGGCAAGCAGCCCCGTCGTCTCCCCGTACAGACGGCGTCCGATCAGATAGATGAGGAACACGGTCCCCAGGTCGGCCAGCGCCGAGAGCGCCCGCCCAACCTGTGCACTGCGGAAGCCGGTGAAGGTACCCGGCCCACATTCAGCAGCCGCAGGCCCCACGAGCAGCGACACCACGGCTGTGCTCAACCTGTCGGGGGATTCACCACACGCCCGGTCGAGCCACTCAGCCGTCAGGCGGGTCAGGAAGAGTGGCAGCGTGCCATAACTGTACTGAGCGCCACTATTGCGCACGTTGAGCGGGGAGTTGTGCGTGTCGAAGTAGAGCGAGAGACTGTCCGGCATCCTGATGGCCGAGAGGGTCATCCGCATATGCCCCTCGTCAGGGTGGATCCACTGCCCCTCATCCCAGTTCAGGCCCGTGAAACGCAGGTAACCTCCCACCAGCAGAATGGAGGCGAGTAGCAGCGCCGTACCGAGAGCCCTCTGCCCCCGCTTGGGTTGATCGTTCATCAGTAGTCTACCTCGTTGTACTTGATCCAAGCAGAAACCGGGTTTTTGGTGCTCCACAAGCAAAGTGGTATTGCTTGCAGGCGCTTTTCTGCTGCCAGGGAGGTCTTCTGTACGAAAAACCCGGTTTCTTGGTCTCCACGTGCTCGATCCAACGCCTTAAACAGCAGTGTGGGAGTATAACACAAGGGGGCAGTGAATACAAGCGGACCAAGTCTCTGTCATTCTGAGGAGCGAAGCGACCCTCCGTCATTCTGAGGAGCGAAGCAACTCTCCGTCATTCTGAGGAGCGAAGCGACTCTTCGTCATTCTGAGGAGCGAAGCGACGAAGAATCTCAATTCTCAATCCAGCAAAACGACAACCCCCTGCCCATACGAGCAGGGGGCCATTTGCTGACGTCGCGCCGCCCTGGAAGAGGCGGCGCCGGGCCTGCTGCAACCCAGCGCCGCCCGTTCACGACAACACGCTCAATCCTGCACCGACTGCGGCCACCAGGGAGGGGAGTAGTTGCGCAGCACCGTCGGCAGGAAGGCACGATAGGCGCGAGTGGTAGCGCCCAGCTCCAGCGGCCCCGCCAGCCGGCCCTCGACGATCACCCGGCGTGGGGTAAGGGCCGCAAACGGGAACTCGTGGACATACCGTCCGTCAGTGTAGGCGATGATGCGGTACGAGTCAGGTGGCGCCATCGGTCCTCCGACACGATCAGGGCGCAACCGGGCAGCCCACGGTCCCATGCCGCTCGGGACAAACTCCAGCACCAGGCCGATCTGCTCTCGTGCGCCAGGGGGCATATCGGGCAGGTTGAAGGCCACCCAGTCTGTCCCCTGGGCCGCCACCGGCCAGGCGCTCGTCACCAGCGCCACGCCCGTGGGGAAGGTGACAGTGACGCACCCCTCCTTGGCAATGTAGTCGCCCTGGTTAAACACATCTACCGTCACGGCCGCCTCGTTCACCACCAGGGGCACCACCCCCGCGACTGGTTGACCAGTAGTCGTATCGGTGATGGCATCCACCGTGTAAGTCACCACCAGCGCCGCCCCATGCACCTCCACCGTCTGCAGGTTGCCGGTGTCGGTGTAGACCTGGGCGAAGGGATCGGTGTAGGAAATAACCGGGCCGTAGTTGATGATCGCCGTGCCGCTACTCTCGATCTGAGCGTGGGACTTAAACACCACGTACACCTCACCAGAGCGCTGGTCATTCTCCAGCCAGGGCATCTGGGTGGCGTCGTAAGTATCCGAGACAGGGAGTGTGAAGGAGACCAGCGTGCCGCCGTCCACTGACGTGGTGACGAAGGAGACGGGCCGCAGGCCGGAGAAGATCGTTGTGGCGGAGTCCTCTTCGCCCAACGCCAGCGCCCCCTCCAACGAGGTCGCCTCGCCGGTGTTCGCCAGGCGGGCGTCCTCGGGAGTGGCCCACGGAGGTAGCAGATCCTCCAATTGCAGATCGGTTGCCTGACCCCAGACTGTCTCGATGCACCCTCCGTGGTCGCCCACGCCGACCTCCGCCGCTGGCATCACGAAGTCAGCCGGCAGCCCATCGGCGCTCACCTCGAAGGTGATCGGATGCATGTGACCGGTGTCGGCAAAGCCCGGACTGACCTCCACGTCGTAGTACCACACCGTGCGCCAGCCATCGGGGACAGTCGTCTGATGTAGGAAGGGGAAGTCGAAGAAGATGGGCTCAATGGCCTCCGTCTCCGTCACACTGCGCAGATTGACGGTGATGTCGGGGGGGGCATGGGGCGTAATAGTCAAGTTGGTCAGGGTGATGCCCTCCTGGTTGTTGCGAATCTCTAACCGCACCTGGGTCTCCTCGCCAGGAGCGACGCGCGGCCAGAGCAACTCCATGTTGTGCCGTCCGCCCACGTAGACCGTCGCCGCCAGGTCCCCAAAGCCGTAGGACTTGATGAACGGATCCCAGCCCGCACAGCGGGGGTCCCAGGGGTCCTCGATCCGCACGAGGTGGTAGACGTGGTCGTCGAAGGTCGCCACCAACACCGGGGCCACCGCCTTGTGAACCCGGGCGTCGGAGGAAAGACCGAAGACCGCCTGCACGTGCGCGTCGTAGACCTCGTACCGGTTGGGGCCGACCGCTTTCTGGTGATAGACAAACCGCGCCCCATCGTCAATCTTCATCACCCCCTCGCGGTGGAAGTCAGGGTAAGTACTGAGCGTAGCGCTGATGAGCACACCCTCCCGCTGCTGGCTCTGCAGGAACTGCTGGAAGTAGAGATAGTCATAAGCGGGGACGGTGACGACGGTGATCAAATCGGTGTCGGTGACGAAACCCTGCAGATGCAGACCCGACCAGGAATGGTACCAATCGTCGTACATCGGCTGCAGTTCGAATCCCCGTCCACGGAACATCCCCTGGGCGAGAAGCGTCTCGTCCTTCTCCAACGGCGGCATAGCCGGGTCGAAGTTAGACCAGGATTTGAGATACAGCACCAGGTCGGCCCCCTCGCGGGCAGGGAACTCCAGTACGCGGGTCTCGCCGCGCCCGTCTCCGTCCCGATCGGCCCGCATCTCGAACGTAGTGTTGACGACGGCATGGTACTCCGGCGGGGGGAAGGGTACGATGTCATAGAAGACGGTACGCAACTCCATCTCCTGCGTGCGGTTCCAGAGATCCAGGTAGGTCACGCGCGACATCTCCGGCGGGACAGGTATATGCACAACGCCGCTGGAGAGATACTCGTGGTAGGGGATGGGGTGGCCGCCCAGGTTGGTGTAGACCGAACCGCCACCGCCCGCCAGCACGACCCCGGTGCCGGTCATCGGGTCGGAGGCAAACGAAACCTGCCGCCCCAGCAACTCCTGGCTGAAGAGACCGTAGCGCACTGCCGGTTCCAGGTAATCGTAGGCGGGCATACTGCCGAAATCCCACACCATCACTAGCGCCGGGAGGAGGATATCCCCTTCGGCGGTGACGGTGATGTAATCAGCATAGGCCGGTGGGACGGTGATGGAATCGGTGAGGCCGGGGGTGGTGGTGAAGTTGCCGGTGTAGGTGTAGACCAGTTTCGGGCCGTCGTTCCAGGCGGTGAGAGTATAGAAGACGCCGGTGGTGATGGCCGAGGGCGACACGCCGTCAATGTGGACCGGCAGCGGGTAGATGGGCACTGGCGTCTCGTAGAAGAAGACGTCGTTATGCGCCCACATCGTGTTGGAGATGGTCGCCCCGCCGTAAGCATCGGTGATGACCTGCGGGATGAGCCGCTGGTCATCCACGTCCACGATGGGGGAGAGAAGCGCCACCACGTCGGTGATGATAGTGTGGGTGGCGCTGGTCTCCTCCTTGTTCTCCAGCGTCAGCGCGATGTCAAAGTACTCCCCTTCGGGCGGCAGGGGATAAAGGCCATCCAGTTCGATATCCCGATCACCGACCAGCCGCGCCGCCATCAGCGTGTTGACCCACAGGCTGTTGCGCACGATGTGGCGGGGAAGGCCGCCAGGATGATACGCCGTCGGCCAGAAGGAGTCGACGTAGTCGGCAGCGGCGGTACTGACCAACGCCGACCCAGTCGTGCCGGATGGGGCTTCGGTGTAGGCAACGTAGGTGAAGCGAGCGTCGCCAGGCAGCGTCTCGGTCAGCGTCCAGATGATGGTCGTCGTACCGTCACCATTCTCGATGAAACCGGTCGGCGTGGGCACGATGGAGGCCAGCGTAGTAGTGAAACTCTCGTGGAGCGTCTCGGTAATCACAACGTCCGCCAGCGGGCCGTCCCAGTAGTTCCTGAAGGTAGTGGTGACGGCGATGGGTACGCCCGGCTCGTAGGCCGGGATGGTGTCGCAGTCCACAGACGCAAGGTGCTGCTGGCAGAGCGTGCCGTGGATGGAGGCTCGCTCACCCATCGCCCACAGAAGCGCATCGAGCGCCTGCGGATGGTGGTCTATGTCATCGGAGGGATGACCGTTGAAGAGCACCACCCGCCCATCGCCGGAGCTCGTTACACCGACGGCCGGCGTGCCGGGCTGGGTCGTGTCAAAGAAGGTCGCTACGACAGAGATGCCAGCCGTCGAGGACAGAGTTGGCTCGTTGAGCACATAGGTGGCATTGGAGAGCCAGGAGAAAGTGAGCGGGTGATCGGGCAGGAGAATGTCCAATTGCCCCTCGTTGTCCGAGTCGGTGACGCGGGTCTCCAGGTCCACGGTGCCAGCGGGCACCAGGCCGGCCGCCTCGGCGATGTAGGCCCCGTCAGACTGGGCATAGAGAAAGCCACCGCCCTCGACAAACTCTCGGATGGCGGTCAAGCCGTCGGCCCCCAGCGCAGCGGCCACCTCGTCGGCGTAGCCGATGCGGATGGCCGGCAGGATAAGAACATCGTAGTCGGAGAGATCGGTGGCAACCTGCGTCTCGGTGAGCGTGTCGAAGTAGGGACAGCCTTGGGCGGTCTCCTCGCACCACAAGTAGACGCGGAAGAGTTGCTCGAAGTCCCCCTCCTCCCAGACGACGAGTTGGTCGTACTCGTCGCGCACGGTTCCATAGAAGAGAGCGACCTTACGAGGGTGGAGGGCGAAGGAGCGGGATACGTTGAAAGGGCCAGAGGCAGTCACCTGATAGAAGTCGCCACTCAGAGAACCAAGGATCGCGCCTGGGCCATAGTTGGTACCGTTCACGGTGCTGGCGACAGCACTCCAGGCCAGATCGGGGTGGTCGTGGTGATAAAGAGCGTGCCAGAGGGCTTTGTAGGCGTTGCGGCGCTGGAGGTCGTCGGGCTGCCCAGCCCCCAGGGGGGTGAGCGTCTCCCCGGCAGAGAAATCACAGCGGGTGGAGGCAGCGCGCAGCGGAGATGACAGTGCAATCAGCAACAGGACCACAGCCCCCGCGCCCAGCAGAAACACGACAGACAAGTGGAACGTGCGTTCTCTAGCAATGAATTTCATGAGTCGCCTCCTCTTATTATTAAGTACAGAATCACAACACACATCGAATAACAACCGGGCTCCTACACCCGACAATGACAATGCAGCGGCACACGCGCCGCCGCTGGCATTGCGACAAATGAGGCTCCAGCCACTCTCATTGTACACGAACACAGGCGGAGATTCAATATGACCTTTGTACCAAAGAGGGGTGAAAAAACACGCGCAAAAGACCTCCGAGGCTTAACTCAGGTGCAACGCACTTTTGCTACAAACAAGTGCGTTGCACCTGAGGGGAGGTCAGACCGTTTCCATTGCTATATCCATTGCTATATCGGGCAGATCTTCCAGCGGTGGCAGTTCGTCCAGCCCTTGCAGCCCGAAGTGTTGCAGAAACTCAAAGGTCGTGCCATAAAGGATAGGCCGGCCCACCGTCGGCGCTCGTCCCACATCCTTGATCAGACCGGTGCTCAGCAGCGTGCGCAAGACACTGTCGGAACCGACACCCCGGATGGCCTCAATCTCGAGCCGTGTAATCGGCTGGCGGTAGGCGATGATGGCCAGCGTCTCCAGCGCAGCCCGCGAGAGACGCGTGCGCCTCTCCAGGCCCAGGAAACGCTCGACGTAGGGGGCCACCTCCGGCGCAGTGACAAACTGCACACGGCTGCCGGCCCGCTGCAAGCGCAGGCCCCGCCCCGCGTAGGTGGCCTCCATGTCAGCCAGCACCCGCTCGATCCGAGCAGGCGTGACCTCCAACGTCTCCGCCAGGTGGCCGATGGAGACCGGGGCATCGGCCACGAAGAGCAGGCTTTCTACCTGCGCCGCCAGGTTGGGGAGACCGTCACTTTCTTTCACTTCACCACCACACTGCGGCGACCTCAGTCACCCTGGTCCACCTCAGGCCCCGACTGCGGGCGAGCCTCCTCCGACCAGCCCTCCCGCGAGGCAGACGGGCGGCCTTTCGGCGCGGTGGGATAGCGGACAGCGCGCAGATTGACCTTAGGAGGACGGGCCAGTTTGAGCCCCATCTTCTCCTCCACCACCTGCCGCGCCGTCTCCACGATCCGCGCGGCCCTCTCCGGCACGTCAACCCCGGCTGCCGTCTCCACGTCTAGTACAACCACAACACCGCCGCGCTTGGCCGACACCTTCGACTTGGTGCGCAAGATACCGGAGATCTGGTCTACCTCATACTTCAACCGGTCGGCGATGGAGGCAACGCTGATTTGCACCTCCCCACCAGCGGTCTGCTCGACGCGAATGGCTTTTGGAGTGGGCCGGCGTACCTCAAGGACGATGAGCAGGACGAAAATGACGTCCAGTATCAAGGCGAAAAGGATGCCCAGGCCCGCCCGCACGTACAGCTGAAGGCTGCCGAGAAAGCCCATCAGCGCCGTCAACTGCCTCCCGGCCGCCCCCAACACCGGTTCTGGCATCACCAACAGAATGGTACACAACGAGATAGCAACCAGCAGCAGAAGCACCACCAACACGCGATTCACTGCATTCATGATTCACCCTCCTGTGAATTCTCCTCAATAGCAGTGCCCATTATAGCACCATGGGTTGCTTTGGACAACGCGAGCAACCGTGCAACCACAATTGTCAGGACAACCAACCCCGCCAGGCTAATCACCACACCGACGCGCAGACTCGCCGGGCGGAAAGTGAAAACGACGCGATGGCGCCCGGCATCCACGGCGACGGCGCGGAATAGAACATCGGCCCGATGAATCGGCGACGGCTCACCGTCCACCGTCGCCTCCCAGCCGGGGTACCAGGTATCGGTTAAGACGAGGTAACCCGGTGCCTCGGCGTCCACCTCAATCGCGACGCGCTCTGGCGCATACCACGTCACGTCCGGGACTACTGCCGGGCTGTCCCTCCGGGTTTGAGTATGCCCCGGACCCACGTCGCCCGCCAGCACCATTCCTTCGACCTCGCTCAGGACAATCTCCGCCGCCGGGTCAAACGCTACGTCCGACATCAGGGCCAACGCCACCTCGTCGTCTGCAACCGCAATCGCCCTATGGACAATGAACGCTCGAGGCAGCACGTCCAGGTTCTCGTAAATCTTGACGTCACCAGAGTGCGCCAGCCGAAAGCGTCCCCGGTCGGAGAGAACCAGCGCCTGGAAACCGCCGGTGCGCTCGTCTATCAGGCTCACCCCGCGCACGACCAGTTCCCCCTCCGGCAACGTCGCCCGCACGACGACCGTGGCCGGTGTGGCCGGCTGCTGCCACTGCAGCCGCGTCACATAGTCATTCCCCTCCGGCTGCCCCCCTTCGGCGGAGTTTACCCCGAGCGACGCCGAGGGGCTCAGGGCAGGCCCTTCGGCAGAGTTTACCCCGAGCGACACCGAGGGGCTCAGGGCAAGCGGCCAGAAGTGGCCGCCGACTGTCGCCTGCAAGTGGGCCACGTCTGGGCCATACAGCCCCTCAGCGGTGTGCTGCCCGGCGCGCAATTCGAAAGTGCGAGTGAGTCCTTCACCGAAGCCCACTTCGACGAGACCGACAACCGTGCCATCGGGCAGAGCCGCCCCTCCGCGCAGATAGGAGACCAACCCCAGCGCCGTCGCCTCAAATCGTTGCACGTGCGCGACCACAGCCACCTCCCCGTGCACCAGTTGCGCCCCGAACTGGAGGTCGTAGAACACATCATCCATCCAGGCGTCGTGGAGTTTGTCGGTGATCACGTGCCGGACGTTGAACAGGCTCAACCAGCGCCCGTCGGGGATGGCAGTCAGCTTCTCGCGCAGCCGGCCATCTATAGAGACCTCATCTTCAGGCAGGAACAACCGCTGGAGCGTGACGTAGCGCGCCAGTGGCAGCACACCACCGCCGAATCCATCCACGGCAGGGAGACCGAAGACCAGCGGCAGGTTAGGGCTGAGCACCTCTTTGTGTTTGGCGGCGACCACGTAATCATAGAGTGCAGCGGCCGAGAGTTGCGGCCCGTAGATGACCTCGATCTCGGGCAGATCGCCGGGGTCGAAGGTTATATCGGACATGCTGAGGAAACGAGACCCAACCCGTCCCCCGTCCCCTCCCCTGGAGGGGAGGGAAGCAGCCAACAGGTGGGCGATGGCCGGGCGCAGGCTGGTGAACGCCTGGGGCGCGGTGGCCCGGGTGTGAGGAAGCGCGAAACCCGCCGCGAAGAGCTCCACGATCAACAACGCCAGCAACCCCACCGCCGCCAGCCGTGGTGCACGACGTGCCACAAACAGTAACCCTACCACTGCGACCGCTCCCACCACCCAGCCGATCAGCGTCGCCCAGCCCACTCGCCCGCCAAGTGCCCCCCACACACCCAGGCCAACCACCAGAAGCGCGAACATCCCCACCCACCGCCGCCTCACACGCACGCGACCGCGCCATAAGCAATCCGCCCCCGCGCCCGCCAGCGCCGCCACACCCACCGCGTAGAGCGCCAGCCAGCGGGCCGGCACGCGAAAGTGGGCAAAGCCAGGGACAAAGCGGGCCAGTAGGAGATATAGAGGGTTGTAGAGGCCGAGGGAGAAGAAGAGACCCAGGATAGTGAGAAAGTAGATTGGTAGATTTGTAGACTGGTAAATTGGTGGATTGGTAGTTCGTAGATTGGTAGACCGGTTGCTATTCCCTCGGCTACGCTCGGGACAGGGCTGGCGGCGAGCATTCGCGAAGAGCCCCGTAGCGGCTAATGCCAGGCCAGTGATGCCAATGTAGGAGACATACTCGATATGTTCGGGAGGGACCGGCGTGGCGAAGCCGGGCAGAAGGGCCTGAGCCAGGTAAAGTGGTGAGAGGGAGAACGAGAGCCTCTCGTTGAACGGCAGCCCCCCAGCGCGCACCGAAAGGCGCGATAGTTCCCAGGTGGGGACCAGTTGCACCGCCGCCAGCGCCACTCCCAACCCCGCCGCACAAGCCAGGAGCGCCGCCCGTCGCGCCAAGAGACCCCACCACTCTTGCGGAGGTTGCAGGTGATCCTGCCCATAAAGTGCCCCCTGGCGGGCGAGGCCGCTTCTGGCCAGGAATCTGCAGGGTTGCCACAGCACCGGCCCCAGCCCATAGGCCGCCAGCCCGACGAGCGAGATAAACGCTGCCTGCGTATGTCCAGCCAGAAGCATCAATCCTACAACAACCACCAAGCCAACAAACGCAACTCCCGACTTCAGACTTCGGACTTTGGACTTCGGACTTCGGACTTCAGATCTCAGACTTCGGGCTTCGGACCTAGGACCTAGGACTTCATCATACAAGGCCAGGGCCAGCGGCAGCCAGGCCAGTCCCTGCAACTGGTTGACGTGCTCCACCTGCGCGCCCAGGTAACCCCCCAGCGCAAAGACCGCCCCGACCGTCCACGCGCCGGCCCGCCCCAGCCGCAACGAGGCGCGTCCCCAGAGATACCCACCGAGCGCCGCCAGGCACAGATGCAGCACGATGGTCAGATGGACAGACTGATGGGCCGGCAGGGTAAACCACAGCAGCCAGTTGAGCGGGTAGAAGACCCCCACCTGGCTGTTGGCCAGGAAAGGTGCGCCCATAAAGAGATAAGGATTCCAGAGCGGCAACCGCCCGGCCCGCACCACCCGCGTCGCCTCCGCCCAGTAGGGGTAAAAGTAGGTGAAGACGTCGCCGCCAGCCAGCACCCGCCCCGCCAGCGCGATCTTCCAGTAGAAGGCGCAGACGAGGCCGCCAAGGGACAGGACGGCAAGGAAGTCGCGGAGGAGGATAGATGGTTGGTTGGCTGGTTGGCTGGTTGGATGGGTCATTGGTTTGACAGCGATTGGACGTGATAGACAGTGAACGAAGGCGTGCCGTCACGGCGGGTCGTGGTCAACGCAGGCTCCAACTCGTAACCCACGCCGGCTAACGCCCACTCCACCCGCGCCGGTGACTCCCAGGATGGGAACGTGATGTAGCGCGGCTCCTCCGCGCCGAAAGCCCGCACATCCCGCGCCAGCCAGGCCGGGGTCGGCCAGTAGGCCAGATACACGGGCGCATCGAACAAATAATACTCATAGTGCCAGCCCAGCCAGTGCTGATAGACCACAGCGCCCTCCGGCAGACCGCGCAGAAACGCGGCGACTTCGTTTATGCCGTCGTAAGCACCGTGGTCACCGCCAACTGGATAACAACTGTGGGCAGCGTTCCAGGCGGGAA
>JADHWW010000161.1 GCA_016783285.1 Anaerolineae bacterium | reverse complement strand
TAGCGCTCGCGCCAGGAGCGAATGAAGCAAATGGAAGTCGAGTCGGAGCAGCCGAGCAAGTTTGAACGAACCCTTCGAGACACCTATGAACTTTTTCTGAAAGACTACTGTCGGAAGCGAGCCGAAGCCTATTTCGGCTACTACCTACGGCGTATGCAGGTCATCTCTCCTGTCGAGATTGAGGATGAGCTGGAGACCCACCTTTCTGCGGAAGAGTTCTGGGACTTGTTTCAACTGGATCTGTTGATCACGGGACAACCTCGCTACCAACCTGACGCTCCCCAGGTGTGGTTGGCAGTAGAAATCTCAAGAGTGGTTGACCGGCACGACGTGGAGCGGGCACAGCGGCGGGCCGGACACTTGAGCCGGGCGGGTTACGTATCTGTGCCAGCGGTGGCGGGGGAACAGGCTACCGAAGGGGCAGAGGCACTGGCCCGGGAGGAGGGAGTGCTGCTGGTTCTGGGTGACCGGACGTCCTTCTGGGAGCGAGCGCTGGAGCAGACACTAGCGAGCACTGGCGGGTGACGGCCATCCTGCAAGATGTGCACCATGCCCGACCGTATACCGGGGAGGTAGATATGACGATGACATTAATCCTTGACACCCCGCGTTTTCCGCTATACCGTGTGGCGACTGGCAGTGTGGACAAAGCCCTCGTCAAAGGACGGCGACTATGAGCACAGAGAATGAAAAACAGGTGCGGGAACCTCGTGCTTCTTATGCAGCCACTGCTGAAACAGTGGTTGGGAAGCGTGTATCTTACACCATTGAAGACATCCTTGCTACTCTGGGTTACCCTGATCCATTAGCGGCAGCCCGTCAACAGGCTCGCATGATCCTGCTGGGACGCCTGGCCCGTTATCAGGCCGCCATCCAGCAATTAGAGGTCCGGTGGGGTTGCACACTAAAAGAAGCACGCGCATACTACACAGCCCAGGGCAGCGAAGACTTTGCAGCCGACGATGACTATTTGCAGTGGCAGTGGTACGCCGACGCCATCGAGACGGTCAACGCCAAACTGGCTGCTGTCTCCGCACGGTGCAAACGCTTGACCCCCCCCCCGCGTTTTCCGCTACACTGAACGGCGATTGGCAGTGCAGGCAAAATCTTTTTTGGAGGAACGGTGACTATGAGCAAAGAGGGTGAAGACCAAGTACGAGAGATTCGTGCTCCTTATGTAACCACTGTTGATACGGCAGTTGAGGAGCGTGTGCTCGAGCAATTCCAGGTGCAGTTCCCTCCTTATTTCGGCCGCTTTCTGGATGAGCGAGATCGGCGCGTTGCGAGTGAATTAGAGCGATTGGAGGCGGCAGTTGAGCACAACGGCGCCAAGATTACCCACCTGCTGAGGGAGATGGACCGCCGCTTCACTGAGGTGCAGGAGGAGATGGACCGCCGCTTCACTGAGGCGAAGGAGGAGCGGAAATTGCTGCGGGCAGAGGCGAAGGAGGAGCGGGAAACGCTGCGTCTGGAGATGGACCACCGCTTCGCCGAGGCGCAGGAGGAGCGGAAATTGCTGAGGGCAGAGGCGAAGGAGGAGCGGGAGATGCTGCGTCTGGAGATGGATCGCCGCTTCGCCGAGGCGAAGGAGGAGCGGCAGGCGCTGCGGACGGAGGTACAGGCGCTGCGGACAGAGATGCGCTCCCAAATTCGCTGGGTCATCGGCCTGCTGTTCCCCCTCGTGGTGGGGGTGATCGCTATGATCATTCGCGTCTTCTTCGTGGGGACGTTCTGAGCCGCCTGGTGTAAACGTGATGCACGAAAAAGCCCCCGCCTGGGGCCGGGGCTTCCTGGTGACATGGGCCGGAGGTGAGGCTGTGTCCGAGAGAGAGAGAGAGTAATCTAAGAAAACATCTCGGTTGCGAGTTTCACGCCAACGGAGAACGGCTTGCCTGTGAGCGAGCATTCTCCGTTGGCGTTTTTGTTTTGCGGGGCTCAGCGATTCGGCGATTCAGCGGTTCAAGAGAAGGAGGTGGTGCCTTTGAAATAATGCTTGTCGTAATTCGGGATTCGCCATTCGCACAGAGGTAGCTGGTTCGACTCCAGCCACCCAGACCTTGCTCCAGTAGCTCAAGTGGCAGAGCTCTGTCTCGTATGCAGGAGGAGCCAGTTCGATTCTGGCCTGGAGCCTACGCCCCCGTAGCCCAATTGGACGGGCGGCAGCCTTCTAAGCCGTGTGATGCAGGTTCGAGTCCTGTCGGGGGCGCCACCAACATTCGCAACGCCATCTCACTCCACTTCCATCTCCAGCGAGATCACCCTGCGCGCCAGCACACTGATCGCCTGTCCCCGCCTTTGCAACTGTCAAGCGCGGAAGCAACCTGGCCGACTTCTGGCTGTCTCTGGTAAGGCAACGAAAACCGATTTGCGTTACTCGCCTCAATCTGCTACAATCTCATTCGAGGCAATCGGCGTGCTGGTGACCATCGAGTAAGGCCAGGTGGTTGGCCGTGCTTTCACGAATCGGTTGGGGTGGACTGATACAGGTTGGAGGGAAAGGCTATGGAAGCCGCCTTTGTTTGCACTGAGGAATTGTGGTCGCAGGGCTTCAAGGTAGAGTACCGTGAACCTGGAGTGCGGGGCAACTACGCAACAGCAGCTACCTACTTCGCCGCCGTCGAGGTGTTGGAAAATCCCGACCTGGCGGGACGTAGCAGCCGGGGCACGATAGGTTGCAGCGGGCGGTGATCGCCAGGTGTACCGTCTCCGGCGCGGAGAGCGTGAAGCCATCGCCCAGCCAAGGTGCACCTGGAACCGACCCCACTTGCTCCCGACCCACCTCCACCGGGCACACGAAACCCAGGCGTGCCAGTTGCGGCACCAGGCGCGCGGCAGGATGGTTGAACAGCGGCAGCGGACGAGGCTTGCGGCAGGCGCACAGGAAGCGGTACGCCTCCGCATCCACCTCCAGCGTGACACTGCGCTCGCGGTGAAAGGCCATCCCGCCGAAGGCCTCCGGCCGCAGGTTCACCGCTTCTGCCAATTGCCAGATGTCCATTGGCCTCAGTAGCACTCCACGATGTTCAGCAGCGTCCCGGCGCTGGCAGACAGCGGTTCCACGGGCTCCGGCTCGGTGTCCCCGTACCCGCCATAGGTCCCGTACATCGCCCACACCGCGCTCAGGTCGCCCGCGAGCAGTTCATCCCGCACTCCCTCAAACAGCTCGGCCAGCCCCTCGAAGGGATCCTCCCCGAAGGCATCGTACGCCGCGCCGTAGTCCAGTTGCATACCGAAGTAGAGGATCATCCGCTCGCCGACCGCGCACACACTGAACCCGTTGTCGTCGGAATCACATTCATACTGCGGCAGCCGCTCCGCCAGGTTTGGGTCGTGGAGCAGCGAGAGGTAGACCGCCCACCAGTCGTAACTCTCGGTGACCAGGATATCGTAGCCCATCGTGAGCAGACTGTCCTTCCAGCCGGAGGGGATGTCGCTCCAGTCGCCCACATAGTGAAAGCGTAGATGGCGGCGGAGCGACTCGCCGGTCAGATTCTGCACGGCCTCGCGCTGCTCGGGTGTCAGTTTGTCGAGCGCAAAGAACTCGTAACTCGAAGAGCTGTGGTCGGCCTCGAAACCGCGTCGCAAGCTGAGAACACGCATAATGACCTCCTCGTGTATACACATACACCTCTTTTCGCACCAGCATAGTTGCTACCACTCCTGCCATTCCCGCTTCTTTAGCCATGCTATGGCGGTCGCTATATCACCACTTTGGTTAGGTTTGATCGTGAATGCATCCCATCTATCGTCCACTATCGCATACAAGCAGACTCCAGAAATTGGACCAGACATGCTGTATGCAGTAAACTGTACGAGTACCCGTGTTCGATCTTCGCTCACCTCGACGATTTGAGGCTTGCGGTGGTATACGTACCACTGACGTGGCTCGGCAATTACGTCTATTGGAACACTGAAGAAATGGAACATGGTTTCGTGGAATGTACATTCCTCGCCCGTACTCACATAGACGAACCGAAAACCCTCTGACATCTTTACTTCGAGACGGTTCAGACTTCCACCTGATTTGCGCAAACTTGCATCCAAAGCGCCCAGGCCGTGAAAAGTCCCTTTCGTGTCGTGTGCAATCTTGCCGACGACCTCCTTGGCTGTTCCCCGCACGACTTCGTACCAGTTTCCCTTACGCTTCTCCACCTCGAGTAACAAGTCCCCTTCCGAGTTCTCGAGAGGCGTTGCTCTACCTATCACCTCCACCTCAGATTCTCCATCAGGAAACTGCCATACTCTCTCGAAGTAGAAACGACCCCGAAGTGCTCGCACACGAATGTTCAGAGAGGACAGAACTAGAGATGAATCGATTCCTTTTCTGAACACATCCAGGATCTGTTCTCTTTCCCCGCTGGAAAGAGTTCGAACCTTTGGTCTCGGCTTTCTTTCAGGCCATCGCCGCTTCCATCCCATGATCCCTCCGAAAAAAGCTGCGTAGAGTGGATACATCCCGATTGTCAGAATTGCGAGATCAACTTCAGAGGTGAAACTCAGCCGCAATCTGAAATGCATCTTCGGGCAAGCCGAAGAACTCACCCGATGGAAAGACTGACAACTCGTACCGGTCGTGAGCATAGCTGTAGAACGCCAACCCCCAACTGTCCTCGTTCCCGAAATGGCGCAGCCGAAAGAGATGGGTTGGCGTATTGCGTAGACGCTCCAGATACTCTTCGCGGCTTTCTGTCCAATATGGCGGCGGCCAGTCTGGGCCAGGTGGCTCTGGCTCCGTGTATGCATCGACGTAACAGAATTGACCACGGAAGCGAATATCGAGCCGGGTATAACGACCGGCAAAACAGGTTTCCGCATAACGGCGGATGCGTTCTTCGATGCGGCGTTTGACGGCTTCCTCGATCTTCACGCCACCACTGTTGGGGTCAAATACCCATCGTTTTGGGGACATTTCGGTTACACTCCTTTATCCCAGGGCGATTGCTGGCAGCGAAATTCGCTTCACTGCGTTCCGCTCAGACCTGTCCTGAGCTTGCCGCTTGTACTGAGCCGTCGGGTTGAGCCTGTCGCTTGTACTGAGCTTGTCGAAGTGAAACCTTGTCGCTTGTCCTGAGCCTGTCGAAGGGAAGTGAAGGAATGACACTGGGATGACTATTTTTCTGGAACAGCCCTACTGCTGATGACTCACGGGGATAAAGATACGGAAGGGGAATGGTTCGTAGGCCTGGTTCAGGCTCAAATAGTCACCGCTCCAACCGCCGATGGCGTGGATGGTGGACTCGAACACGACTACACCTGGGCTGCGCCACTCTTCCACCAACGGTGTTTCAACGACGCTCCAGGTATCGTCATCCGGGTTGTAGCGCTCGTTAAAGCCCAGGTAACTGGTCCGGCCGCCCCCGCCGATGGCGTAGAGTCGGCCGCCCAGGGACACCAGCCCCAGTCCTTCTCGTCCCACGGCCAGTGATGCGCACTCTCCCCACGCCCCTTCTGCTGGCTCGTAGACAGCGCACGTGGTCAGTTCGCGCTCGCCATCGTACCCGCCCACGACGTAGAGACGGCCCTCCAGGGCAGCGACTGCGGCGAGGCCCCGCCCTGTGTGCATTGGCGTCCCTTCGGTCCAGGTATCCGCCTGCGGGTCGTAGACGTACACTGTGGTGACGTACCGCTCACCATCCCACCCACCGAAAAGATAGAGTCTTTCGTCTAGCGTCGCCAGCGCGTAGGCACAGCGCGGTTCCGGTAGGGGCGCGGTGACCGCGCCCCTACTAGCCTCGCGCCAGGAGCCGGCCTGGGCATCGTACACCTCGACCACCCGCGTCGGTGTACCCTCGGCGTCGCAGCCGCCTGGCACGTATACGTCCGTCCCGATCGTTGCGGCCGAGATGTAGGCCACCGGCGTGGGCTTGTCGCTCTCCCGCGTCCAGACGTCGTTCTCGGGGTCATAACCCTCCATTGCGGCCGTGACTCCTTCGGGGCTCCGGCCTCCAATGGCCAGAATCCGGCCTTCGACTGTAGCCAGCGCCAGGTATGCCCGGCGAGTGGGCATTTGGGCTCTCTCCTGCCAGGGAGATTCTGTGTTCGCTGCCGGAGCAGCCACTGGCCGCCCTGACGGTTGATCCAAGAACAGGTCCGGTTCTGTGCTCGCCTGTGGCCTGTCGTGGGGCCACGTCACGGCTATCACGACCGCTACGAGCAGCAGGGCAGCGAGCAACGTCACTCGCTTAGGCCAGGGCAGGGGCGGCTCTGGGGTGAGCGGTGGGGCTACGACGGTCTCACCCACTGGCAGTTCCTCAACGCCCTCCACGACTACCCAGCCCTCGCGCACGGCGATCATCGTCGCCTCGGTGCGCGATTCGGCTCCCAGTTTGGCAAAGACGTTGCGCAGGTGGACTTTGACGGTGTTGATGCTGATACTGAGCCGGTAGGCGACCTCACGGTTGGTGACGCCGGTCGCCACCAGTTGCAGGATCTCTTTTTCGCGTTTGGTGAGAGGCTCGCCGTATTCAGACATACGCTTCACACCTCACGCCGAGCAATCCGGCGGCGTGGGAGCCGCCTCCGCTGTGGTTTGGTCATTGTTCATTGGTTCATTGTTCATTCTACGTCATTTTGACCACAATGTCAGAGAGCACGTTGGCCGCCTCGTCCCCCCGGTCGGCAGCGTTGCTCATGTGGCGGTAGATCTCGCGCAGTTTGAGCATCTCCACCACGTGTTCTATATCCTGTGGCCTGTGGAACAGTTCGGCGATGGCTTCTCGATAGATCGCCTCTATGCGGTTCTCCAGTGCCTTGGCCCGCACGGCGTGGTCTTCGGCCACGCCCGGGTGGTCGGCCAGCCGCAGCATGCCCATGTAGATTTCGCGCGCGGCGTCGCACAGCAGGGAGGCCATGCGCCGCAGATAGTCGTTGGGTTCCACCTCGAGGATGTCCATTTCGCCTACCGTTGTGTAACCATAGTCAATGATGTCGTCAATGGCACGCGAGAGAGCAAAGATGTCCTCGCGGTCAATCGGCGTGACAAAGGTGCGGTTCAGTTCGTCAATCAGGATGCGCCGCACCTCGTCGGCCTCTTTCTCCATCCACGTGACGACTTTGGCCCGTTCCTTGCACGGGTCGTCCATGTACTCCTGCAGTGCTTCCATACCTTTGACGGTATAGTCGGCCTGCTGGATCAATAACTGGATAAACCGATCCGGTTGTGGTTTGAAGAAACGTTGTAACCAGCCCATATTTTCCTCCTACGTCAGGAAATGGTGTATCACCAGGTACGCCAATGCTGCCAGAAGTGCTGAAGCGGGAATGGTCAGCATCCAGGCGGTGAGGATGTTGCCGGCAACTTTCCAGCGCACCTTGCTCAGTCGCTCGGCCGACCCGACGCCCAGGATGACCGAACTGACCACCTGCGTGGTGCTGACGGGGCCACCCAGCAGCGCTGCCCCCAGGATTATCACCGCCGACGTTGCCTGGGCGGTGAAGCCGTGCACCGGGCGGATCTTGTAGAACTTTCCTCCCAGCGTGCGGATGATGCGCCAGCCACCTATAGCCGTTCCCAGGGCAATCGTTCCGGCGCTGGCGGCGACTACCCACACTGGTACCTGGAACTGTGCCAGTACCCCGGCTCCCACCAATCCCATCGTGATGATGCCCATCGTCTTCTGGGCGTCGTTTGTCCCGTGGCTCAACGCCAGTGCCAACGCGGTAAAGGTCTGCGCCCGCTTGAAGAACCGGTTGATGCGGGGTGAGGCCCCCCGGGCCAGGAACAGTACCAGTTTCATGAGCACGTAACCGCCGAACAGCCCGATTGGCGGCGAGAGTAGCAGTGTGGCGATGACTTTGAGCAACCCGTAAAGTTGCACGGCATCTACTCCGTAGCCCGCCAGGGTCGCGCCGACCAGTCCGCCGACGAGGGCATGGGAGGAACTGGATGGGATGCCGAGGAACCAGGTGATCAGATTCCAGACAATTGCTGCCAGGAGTGCCGCCAGCACGACCGCCATCGTGTTCGCATAAGGCTGCACCACTTGCTGGCCGATGGTGGTCGCCACGGCGACGCCGAAGAGGAAGGGGGCGATGAAATACGCTACTGCGCTGAGCAGCAAGGCACGTCGTGGGCCCATGGCGCGCGACGAAATCATAGTAGCGACGATGTTGGCACTACCGTGAAAGCCGCTCAAAAAGTCGAACGCCAGGGCTGTGACAATGAAGATGATCAGTACTGGTGACATAGGGGGATTATAGCATGGTGGCGGGCATACGCAAGCACAGTACGTCCCCACCCTCAACGTTCGTTCTGCTACGAATCCCCCACGCACCTGCCCGTACGCCGGAGACCGACCGAGGGGCTCGGCTTTCCGCCGAGCCCCTCTTTGTCGTACCGTCGCCAGAATTGCCAAGTCTTGTGCGCTCTCAGGCCGTGTGCCGCTTGAGCATCACAGTTCACTTACGAGGGAGGGTGACGGCCCACCGCCGCTTCTTCGCGCCGGATAGCCAATATCAATATTCGGTTCATGTTCAATGCCTCGACCGTTGCGCGACCAGTTGCTGTCAGGCCTACGAGATAAACACCATCCCACCAAAAATGCTCGCGCCAGGTATCGCGTCGTGGATTATAGAGAGCCACCGTTTTGCCACTTTGTGGATCAACCGCCGTCTGGCGTGCTGCTTTACGGAGTGAACATGATACACAAGCCAATGCCAGGTTCTCGGCGACGGTCTCGCCACCAGCTGCTCGAGGGATTACGTGGTCTACGTGAAATGTGGCCTCCTGTCCTTTTTGTGACAGCCCGCAATACTCGCAGCGCCCGCCGGCTCTCCGGATGACGAGCCGGCGTAATCTGGCAGGAACGTACTTCACAATATCACACTCCCCACGCTGCCCTCTTTACACGCAACCGTAGCAGAGAAAGAAGTTCAGCCAGGTTCACGAGACCCTCAGCCTCCAGCCGTTCAGCAGTTGTTAATTCTACACCCTGATCCTGGCGATCCAGCAAACTATGTAGCCGTTTGTCAACCCCTTTTGGCAATCTGAATTTAACCAGGTCCGCGGGCATTTCTAATGGGATAAGGATGCGCTTAGACACGGATGTATCTCCTACTACACTGGCAGGCTCAAAGGCTTGCCCCACGTGTCGCTTTTGCTGTAGTGCCATTTCATACTCCTCGTTTCACATTCGGCCGGTGATTCACCAAAGTTAGTGTAGCACCGTTGGCGCAAAATTGCAAGTAAGCGGATGGCAACTGTCAGGGCCAACAGGCGACGGCGGCCAACGCCAACCAGGCTGGCGTGAGCGCCAGTGGGGAGATGCGTCCCAGCAGGTCGGTGAAGACGAGGAGCAGGTGTAGCAGGATCGGGTGGTAGCCTGGTGGACGGCGTGTCTCACACATCACGTCGTCGCGGTTTCAAGGACACCGTGCAGGACATCGGGAACATTGGTGATGATGCCGTCCACGCCCAGGCCGATGAGACGGTGCATCTCGTCCGGGTCGTCCACCGTCCAGGTGTTCACCCGGTAACCGCGCCGTCGTGCCCAGGCCACGTAACGTGCATCCACCATCGTGTGTTCGGGGTGGCGGGCTTCGTGATGGACCAATGGCGCCAGCCAGGCCCGGCGCAGGGGCAGCGGCAGGTCGGGTCCGTAGAGCAACCCTACCGGGATGTGGGGGGCGATTTTCTTGGCCCGCCGCAGGGAGAAGGGATTGAATGACGAGAAAAGCACGCTCGCGCCCAGACCGTGCTGCTCGACCTGGGCGATGACCGCTTGCTCAAGCCCGTTGTCGCGCGGGCTGGTGCTTTTCAGTTCGATGTTCAAGAGCAGCCGGCTCCCCATTGCCTCCAACACCTCCTCCAACGTGGGGATGCGCTTGCCGGCAAAGGCCGGATCAAAGTAAGAGCCGGCGTCGAGGCGCTCAAGTTGCGCGATCGTCATTTCCGCCACCCGACCGCTGCCGTCGGTGGTATCGTCCACGCTAAAGTCATGGATGACCACCGGCACGCCGTCGGCTGAGAGGTGGACGTCGAACTCGATGCCGTCGGCCCCCAGTTCCACGGCCCTCTCGAAAGCAACCAACGTGTTGGCCGGCGCAACACCGCTGGCCCCCCGATGGGCGATAATGTTGGTAGATTGGTAGATTGGTAGATTGGTAGATTGGCCGGATCTCGACACACCAGTCTCCCAACGTACCAATTTCCCAATTTCCCAATCTACCAATTTACCAGTCTCCCAATTTACCAGTTTCCCAATCTACCAATTTCCCAGTCCCCCAATTTCCCACCTCAGATCTCGACAAAGTAACCGTTGCAGGCACGGTCAATCAGGTCCTGGCTCAGTGCAGGTGGCACGCTCAGATAACGGGCGATGTCACACAACTGGTCCACGATGTCGCGAGGATGGCAGGCCCGCTTGGCCCGGTTGGGTTTGAGGTAGTGCTCCTGGATCAGATAGGCCAGTCCGCGGCTGTCGAAAGGCACGTCTTTTTTCGTACACACCCGGCGAAAGATCTCGCGGTACTCGTCCCACGTGGGGTCTTTGATCTCAATCTTGTGGCGGATGCGTCGCAGGAATGCTTCGTCCACCAGGTCGCGCGGGGCCAGGTTGGTGGCAAAGACGATCAGTACCTCGAATGGGACCTCGATCTTGCGACCGGTGTGCAGGGTCAAATAGTCCACGCGCTTCTCCAGGGGCACAATCCAGCGGTTGAGCAGATCGCGGGGCCGAACCTGCTGCCGGCCAAAGTCGTCAATCAGCAGCATGCCGCCGTTGGCCTTCACCTGGAAGGGGGCCTTGTAGTACTTGCTATTCTCGTCGTACACCAGGTCGAGCGTCTCCAGCGTCAGTTCTCCACCGACGGTGATAACCGGTCGCTGGATGCGCATCCAGCGCGGGTCGTGTGTGCGATTGGCGGAAGATTCATCCTCCGCCAGCACGTGATTGACGTAGTCAAAGATTCTGATGACGTGACCGCCCACCTCCATCGCTGCAACACCTGCAAAGTCGCCCTTCGGCGACTAGAACTCAACCCGCGCAGGCGGGTTTTGCAGGCGTTGCCGCGAATTCATTCGCCAGGCTTCGGTTGAAACCGCTGCAACACCTGCAAAGTCGCCCTTCGGCGACTGGAACTCAACCCGCGCAGGCGGGTTTCGCAGGCGTTGCGTTGCCGCGTTGCCGCGAATTCATTCGCCAGGCTTCACAGTTGAAACCGCTGCAACACCTGCAAAGTCGCCCTTCGGCGACTGGAACTCGACCCGCGCAGGCGGGTTTCGCAGGCGTTGCCGCGAATTCATTCGCCAGGCTTCACAAATGCCATTGTCGTAGTAAGCACCTCACCGACGCGGGCAATTTCTTCCTCTGTGTTGTAGCAGTGCGGCGAGACGCGGATGTACTGTTCACGCTGTGAAACTACGATTTTGGCATCGGCCAGCCTCTGGAATGTCTCATCCACGTCGCCAGGGACGCTGAAGGAGACAATCGCCGACCGGCGTTTGGACTCCAGGTTGCTTGCGACGTCGTAGCCGCGTCGCTGGAGATCTTCGATCAGCAGGTCGGTCAGGTGCAGCGTCCACCGCTCAATGGCCGGGATGCCGATCTCTATCAAAAAGCGCACCGCTGCCAGCAACCCGACCTGTCCAACACCGTTCGGAGTGCCGAGTTCGAAACGGCTGGCGTCGGGCAGAAAAGTGAGGTTGTAATCGCGCCAGTCCTCCCATCCCACGACGCTGAAGCAGCCGGCAAAAGGCGGCACAAGTTCATCCAGCAGTTCCTGGCGGCAGAAGAAAAAACCTTGTCCCTTTGGGCCCATCAACCACTTGGGGCCACCGCAGGAGAGAAAGTCAATCTGGCAGGCCCGGACGTCCAGCGGCGCCACGCCCAGCGACTGGATGCCGTCCACGACGAAGTAGGCCCCCCGCTCTCGACACCACGCCCCCAGTGCCTGGAGGTCGCTCTTGAAGCCGGTGAGGAACTCGACTGAACTGACGGTCACGACACGGGTACGCTCGTCGGCGTGCGCTTCCAGGGCCTCGACCGTCAATCCCCCGCCATCGTGGGGGATGCAACGCGCCTCAATCCCCCGCCGCTGGAGGTTCATCCAGGGGTAGACGTTAGATGGGAATTCCATATCGCAGAAGATGACGTTGTCGCTGGGCTGTAGCGGCAGCGCGTTGGCGATGACATTGAGGCCCGTGCTGGTATTTTGGATGAAGGCGATCTCCTCCGGCGCACCGTTGATGAGCGCGGCCAACACGGCGCGTAGATCGTCGGACAGGTGCTCGTATCGGTGCTTGCGTTCAAACAACACACCACGGTCGGCGATGAACTCGGACATGACACCGCGCACGGGGTCGGGCAGTGGGGCGGTGGCGGCGTGGTTCAAGTAAG
>JADHWW010000062.1 GCA_016783285.1 Anaerolineae bacterium | reverse complement strand
TTTTCGAGGCCCAACATCATATCGAGGTTACGCAGGCCGACCTCGGCGTCAATGACCACCACGCGATGCCCTTGCATCGCCAGGGCGACGCCCAGGTTGGCGGTGAGGGTTGTCTTGCCCACTCCTCCCTTGCCCGAAGTAACCGTAATCGCTCTTGCCCCCATCGGCTCTCCTTACTCCACCCGTCTCATCTCACTGTCATTCCAGGGAACAGCCACAATCTTTCCTTCGCGCACGGAGGCCATCTCCGGCACAGGCTCGCGCCGTCGCTCCTCCGGGGAGCGGGCGATGTGACCGGCGATGCGGAGTTGCGTCGGAGCCAGGTCGAGAGCACAGATCACAGCCCCCTCATCCCCCAACGCCCCGGCGTGCACCACCCCACGCACCCGGCCCCACACCAGTATGTCACCACCCGCCACTACTTCTGCCCCAGGGTTGACGTCGCCGATGACCACGACGTGGCCCGGATAGCGCAGGCTCTGGCCAGAACGAAGCGTGCGCCGCACAACCATCCCTTCGGCAACGGGATCCTCGTCCCCTTCGGTCACGGCCTCCGGCGCGCGTGAGTGAGGCAGGCCAAGGCTAATCACCAGCCCTAACTCCTGCGCGGCCGCCTCTGTAATGGGATTCGTGCTAATCAGCGCCCACAACTCAACCTGGTGGCGGGCAAGCAGCGCACGTGCCTCATCAATCTCGGAGTGAATCAATTCTCGCGCCCCGACGTCGAGAGCAAGGTGGCCACCGCGAAAGAAAGCGGGGTTAGCACCAAGACGTGTCTCCAACGCAAGCAGTCCGGCGTCCCAATCCCCCTCCCCCAGCGTGACGAGCAGCCCCTGGCGGATACCCTTGATAGTGATTGTATCTGGGCTCACACGTTCCCTTTCTGGCACATCAACGGCATTATAGCACAAGAACTGGCAAATTGGTAGATTAGTAGATTATCAAGGGCCACGGGTCTCGAACCTTCCCACGACGACGCGGTCACTCACCGCCCGTCCCATCTCGTCTACGACAGGCAAGCGCTGCATCGTCGCCAGCAGATAACAGCCGATGAACAACAACAGACATTCGGCCACCCTGGCGAAGGTCGCGAACATCCCTGGCAAAGAAGCGATCCCCGGTGGACAAAGACGCTTTTGGCCTAAAGGTCGCCACCTAACCCAGTATAGAGAATAATCTTCGCCAGGGTTGAGAGAAGACCAATGAAGTATGCAATACCGGCGACGATCCAGATTGCAGGGATCAGGTGGGCAGGGAGCAAGAAGACAGAGATATCGGGGACGTAGTCCCCAGATCGCGCCTGCCCCGCCGACTCCGGCCGCACTCAACCGGTCGTCAGGGCGTGGTCTCATCGCGGCTGAAATAATACTCCAGAATGTCGTGGGCCACCGGCACCGCCACCACCGATCCCTCACCTCCGTTGTACAGGAAGACGACGACGGAGACCTCTGGCTTCTCCACGGGCGCAAAGGCAGCAAACCAGGCGTGCTCTGGCCAGGTCCCTTCGCAAAGACCGGCCGCCGCCGCAATATCGTCACAGTACTGGGCCGTGCCGGTCTTGCCGGCCACGCGCAGCCCTTCGATCCGCGCCCTTGGCGCTGTGCCATAGGCCACCGCCCCCTCCATCCCCTGCTGCACCAGCGACCAGTTCTCCGGGCTGATGTGCAGCGTGCGGATGATCTCCGGCTCGAAAGGCTGAGTCACGACCCCCTGGGCATCGGTGACGTGGTGGACGATACACGGGCGGTAGAGTGTGCCGCCGTTGGCGACGACGTTCACGGCGTTGAGCATTTGCAGCGGTGTGACGGAGAGATACCCCTCTCCAATGGATAGGTTATAGGTATCGCCGGTGGACCAGGACTCGCCATACGTGAGCCGCTTCCAGGTCGCCGTGGGCACCAAACCGCCGGTCTCGCCCAGCAACTCCACGCCGGTCGGCTCCCCAAAGCCGAACAACCGGGCATACTGGGCGATGCGCTCCACACCCAGTCCCTCGAAGTCGGTCTGCTCGAATCCCCCCCCAACTTTGTAGAAGAAGATATTGCACGAATTGGCAATGCCACCCACCACATCCAGCGAGCCGTGACCAGCCCGGTTCCAGCAGTAAAACGACTGCGCCATGCCGGGATCGTTGGGATAATACTTGTTGGGTACAACGATAGTGCCAGGGCAGGAGAGGCGTGTGCGCGGCGTCAGTACCCCCTCCTGGAGGGCAGCAGCCGCCATCACGATCTTAAACGTTGACCCAGGTTGCAGGCGATCTGAGATGGCGTGGTTGAACAGCGGCCGGTGGGGGTCCTGCAGGCGTTGCAAATCACGTGCCGAGATACCCTGGGTGAAAAGGTTGTTATCGTAAGTCGGCAGGCTGACCAGCGCCAGGATCTCGCCCGTCTGCGGGTTCATCACGATCGCCACCCCACGCGGCGAGTTCACGTTCGGCTCGGCCATTGCATACCGCAATGCTTCTTCGACAAACCGTTGCAGGTCGAGATCAAGCGTCAGATGGACATTATCACCTGGCACAGACGCGGCCTGCTGCTCAACCACGCGGATCACCCGGCCCATCACGTCCTCCTCGATGAGCATCCGGCCCTTCTCCCCCCGCAACACCTCCTCGTAAGTGGCCTCGACGCCAGCATTGCCGACGCGATCCGTGGCCGAATCGTAGCCTAGCGCAACGTACTCCTCTTCACTTTCCTCAGGAATGGGCAGCATATATCCCAGCATCTGCGACACCAGTGGGCTGTAGGGATAATCGCGCACCGATGCCACCTCGACCGACACGCCGGGCAGCGTCATCGCCTCCTGTTTCAACAACAATGCCGTATCCCGCTCTATCCCTGGTTTGATCACCAACGGGCTATAACTGGCCGTATAGGTATAAGGCACAATCTCGCGCAAGCCTCTGTTATCTTCACTCCCACGCACGCTGTCCGCGCTGTAGGGCATATCGAGCAGCATGGCCAGGCGAATGAGCACAGACTCAGCCTCAGCCTCGTCATCGGGCAGATAGGCGGTGACGACAGCGACGTTGAAACTGGGGACGTTGCGCACCAGCGGCGTGCCAGCGCGGTCGTAGATGATGCCCCGAGCAGCAGGGATAACGACTGGCCTCAACCGCTGCCGTTCCGCCCAGGCGCGGTAGTCTTCGCCCTGCACAAATTGCAGATCCCACAATCGAAGGCCAAAAACCCCAAGGACGCACAGAACCAGCAAACCCAACGCGACAACCCGGGGTGCTCCTATGATTGCCGCCCAGCGTGCCTGCCATCGGCTCTGAGCGATGTCCTGAGTCCGTCGAAGGGCAACCCGCTGCGGCGCTTTGTGCAGTGTCACAGTGCGAATCTCTCCTGTCGCATTTTTCGCTCCAACCAGGCCAGCGGCTGCCGGACGAACGGAGCCAGCACTACGTTAAGCAGCGCCGATGGACCGACCACCCGCATCAGCGCAAACCTCCAATCCACCGCATGCCCCGTCCAGGTCAGAACAAACAGCAAGACCAGATGGTAGACCACGACGCCGAGAAGCGCCAGGAGCAGAAGACGTACTACCGGCGGACCGAAGCCCCGTCCCCACGGCCGCCCGGCCAGGAAGACCACGGCCAACAGAGCCAGTGGGGTCGCGCCCAGTGGCCCCCCGGAGAGTAGATCAACGATCAGCCCACCGATAAAACCCCACATCAGTCCCTCGTCTACTCCGCGCACTACGGCCCACGCCAGCACGACCAGCAACATCAGATCAGGTCGCGCTCCCCACAGATTCACTCGCGATAGCAGAACGCTCTGGATCAAGGCTATGCCGGTCAGAAGAGGAATGGTCAGGTAGGGATTAATCTCACACCTCCTGGCGTGAAACGCGAAACGTGAGACTACGGCTCTTCGGGCGGGGGCTCTTCGTCTAGAGGGATCTGTTCAAACGTGGTGATCACCAATACCAGTTCCAGTCGCGAGAAGTCCACCACCGGCCGCACGATAGCAGTCTGGAACAGCGCGTAGTCCACCTGCTGCACTTCGGTAACCTGGCCGACGACCAAGCCTTTAGGCACAAAGCCGCCCAGCCCAGAGGTCAGTACAATTTCGCCGACGTTGATGCTCTCCTCTTGCGGGATATACTCCATACGCAAGACGCCGTCGGGCTGCCCCACAACCAGGCCAGTGACACGGGAGGTCTGAAGGAGAGCAGCGACAGCACTATCGGGGTCGGTAAGGAGTTGGACTTTGGCCGTACGCGGGCCAACCTGCGCAACCCGCCCCACCAACCCGGCCCCGCTACTGACGACCGGCATCCCTACCTCTACCTCCTGCCGTGTTCCCACGTTGATGGTAACATAACGCAGGTAGGGATTCGGCTCTGTGCCCACCACCTCCCCACACGGGAAAGTGTCACAGCCCTCCCCGCCGATCGCATCGGCACCCAGGTAAGCCGAGATCGGATACTCGCTCGCGAAGTTCAACAAAGCACGATATTGTTCGACCCCAGCCTCGTACTCTCTCAAGCGGACATTCTCGACCGTCAGAGCGTCCACCTGCGCTTGCAGTTCTTCGACCTCAGCGCGCAGTTCACGCACTTCGCGCACCGTCTTGAACAGACCACCAGTAGCCTCTACCACGCTCGAAAACACGCGCTGCAACGGATCGAGCACGTAGTGGAGTACATTCTCCACCGGGGTCAGATAGCCGGACTCGTGGAATACCAGAAGCAACAGCCCGAGAACAAGCAACAGCAGGGGAAGCCATGGACGGCGGGAAGACTCATTCATAATCCCACCCAACCGATGAGCAGACGCTGGTTCCCCCCCTCAATCAACATGGAGGCCAGTTAGAAGGCATGGGTCCTGGGTCGCCGGTCGTCGGTGCTGACCAACACCTCGCGCAGCACATCCAGTTCCTCCAGTACCTTGCCAGCGCCACGGGCCACGCAGGTCATCGGGTCCTGAGCGACCCAGGCCCGCATGTTCGTCTCTTCACTGATCCGCTCAGCCAACCCCTTCAACAGAGAGCCCCCACCTGCCAGACAGATGCCAGTCTCCATCAGGTCGGCGATCAACTCTGGCGGAGTCTCATCCAGCGCGTCCCTGACGAGATCCACGATGATACTGACTGACCCGCTCAACGCCTCTCGGATCTCGATGCTGCTAACCTCGATCGCCTCGGGCAACCCGGTGACCAGATTGCGCCCACGCAGCGTCATCGTCATCTCCTCAGGCAACGGGTATGCCGACCCGACGCTGATCTTGGCTCGCTCGGCCATACGCTCCCCAATGTAGAGGTTGTACTTCTGGCGAGCGTACTGCATAATGTCCTCGTCCATCTCGTCGCCAGCGATGCGGAGAGAACGGCTGACGACAATGCCACCCAGGCAGAAGACGCCCACCTCGGTCGTGCCGCCGCCGATGTCCACGACCATGCTGCCGCGCGCCTCCGTCACCGGCATCCCGGCCCCGATAGCCGCCGCCATTGGCTCCTCAATCAGGAAAGCCTCTCGTGCGCCAGCGGAGATAGAGGCATCGTACACCGCACGTTTTTCGACCTCGGTCACGCCACTGGGAATGCCCACGACGACACGAGGACGGGGGAAAGGCAGCAAGAGATGGCTATGCGCCTTCTTGATAAAGTAGTCCAACATCGCCTCGGTCACGTCGAATTCCGAGATAACACCATCGCGCAAGGGACGAATAGCGACGATATTGGCAGGCGTACGACCGACCATCTCCTTCGCCTCTGCGCCAATAGCAAGGACTCTTCTGCTGTTTCGCTCAATGGCTACCCAGGACGGTTCGTTGATGACAATGCCCTTCCCTCTCACGTAGACCAGTGTGTTGGCCGTGCCGAGGTCAATGCCGACATCAAGAGAGAACAGTCCAAGAAAGGCATCAATGGGATTGAACACAAGCGTCTCCTAGACACAAACTACCGCCCCGGGCCACTCGATCTTTCAACACCGGGGCTACCACGCCAAATTATACCACAAATCATAGACCGGGGGAAATCTTGGAAAACAGCCTGTTTGTGCTATAATCTGACCTACGGCTATGTCTCCACACTATCAGATTAGATTGCCCGTCTTCGAGGGCCCCCTGGACTTGCTCCTCCACCTCATTGAGCGGGAGGAACTGGATATCACCACGGTCGCGCTGGCCCAGGTAACCGACCAGTACCTGACTTACCTGGCGGAACTGGAACGACGGCAAGTAAAGGAACTGGCAGACTTTCTCGTCGTGGCGGCGAAACTCCTGCTTATCAAGTCCCAGTCACTGCTCCCGCGTCCACCAGCGCTGACCCCTGAAGCCGAAGACGTGGGCGACGAACTGGTGCGCCAGTTGCAGGTCTACAGGCGCTTCAAAAAAATCGCGACGCTACTGCACGAACGGGAGAGGCAGGGGCTGCACGGCTACGTGCGCATCGCCCCCCTCCCCCACCTCGAACCACAACTTGACCTGGGCGACGTGGCGCTCCACGACCTGTTGGCCGCCGTACAGGAGGCATTGGACGCCATACCCGCCCCGCCGGTCGGGGAGGTCGTCGCGCCCATCACGGTGACCGTGGCCGAGCAAATCGCCTGCATCGAGAATCAACTAACCCGGCGACGTCGGGTCCGCTTCCGCGAGATTCTTTCAGCAGCCACCACCCGTGTCGAGATCATCGTGACCCTGCTGGCACTGCTGGAACTGATCAAACAGGATCAAGTGAAAGTGCGGCAGGAACGGCTGTTCGGCGAAATCGTTATCGAACAACAGACTCCGGCCGAGGCAACTCCCGCCGACCTTCCCGCCACCGGGCCAGCAGCATAGCCCCACACGCCCCCATCCCATCCACCGCCACGTCCACCAGGTTACCGTTGCGCCCTGGCACGAAGGTCTGGTGGTACTCGTCACTCGCGGCGTAGGCCACGGCTAACCCAATGCTGACTGCGCGAAGGACAGTGCCGGTGGGAATGTGAGGGTGCAGCGCCCGCCGGTAGAGCCAGGCCAACACGCCATAGGCCGCCGCGTGGCCCGCCTTCTTGAGCAACAGGTCAAGCCAGCGCCCTTTGGCGTGCGGCAGGTCTGTCTGGGCAGACAGCACAAAAATCAATGCCATCCACGCCAGCGGCGGGAACCAGTGCCAGAGGAATCGTTTCATCGCTCCAGAGAATAACATCATTTGACGGGACTGTCAAGAGAACGTGCCCGCGAGAGTGTCTCGCGGGCACATCGGTGGCCGTGATGTCTGCTTGTCTACTCGCTCACCGTCACCTCCAGCGGTGCGCGCATGGTTGTATCGCCGGGGTTGTAGTAGTCGTAGGCGCTGGAGGGAGGTGTCTGCGCCCGCATCGGGAAGCGCGCCCGCAGCCGGTAACTGAAGGCCAGCGGCGACTCGGACGAGAAGTCCTCCAGGTAGATGATGATCTGTCGCCCCGTTAGTTCGTAGCGGGCGATGACCTTCTGCTCCACCAGCCGGCTCAGGTCCTCGGCCAACACAGTGAAACCAGGTGGCACCCCCAGGTCAATCAGCGCCATCTTGACCACGCCTTCTCTGTTCAGTTTAACCCCCACGTCCACCGTCACCTCGTCGTTGACGGCCAGTCGGGTGCGGTCGTAGGCCAGGTCAATGGTGATGAGTTCGTCCATCATCTCCACCATAGGCACCTGGTCCCAGGGCAGATAGTAACGGGTGGCGACCTGGTACATCAGATTTCCGCCGCCTTCCAGTTCGATCTGCACTCGGTTAGCGCCGCTGGGTGAGAAACCACGGTCGAAGGTGACCAAATGCACCACGTCGGCATTGGTCTCGTCAATCGTGATCTCCTGCGTCTGCTCCTTGTTCAGGCCCACGCGCAAGCGCACCGGGCCTTCGATCTCTCCTGCCTGCTCGGTAGATAGCAGCAACGCCTTGAGGGAGAGGATGGTGGCCTGGGTGGTGGACCACGTGCCCCAGGAATCCTTGCCCTGGATGAGGTAGGCCAGCGCGCCACTCACCGCGTCGGAGTGGGCGTTGCCGCGCATCAGGGCGATGGCCGCCAGCGCCGTCGTCTCCAGGCTGCCGCTTTCGCCGGTCGCACCCATGAACGAGGCAGTCCCGGTCTGCCAGTAGATGGTGTCCCCTTCCTCTATACGCATGTCGTACAACCGGTCGAGCACAGCCCGCGTCATCGAGTCGTCGGGATCGTAGGCGGCCAGCGCGTTGGCGACTAGCGCCAGACTGTAGGCGTCTCCTTCGGCTCCGCTCAGGACAGGCTCCTGTTGCAGGCCCAACTCACGGATGTAGGTGATGGCCTGCCCCATCTGCGGCGTGTCCTGGTAACCGGCCTCGATCAACGCCCAGGCGATGTAGGCGGTGGTGGGCACCTTGGAGTCTATGCGCCAGTGCTCCGAATAACCCTGGTCGGTCCACGTGCCGTCCGACGCTTGCTGCGCCAGTAGCCATTGCGCCGTCCGCTCGATGAGGGCCTCGTCCACCGGGTAGACCTTGGCCATGTCGGAAAATTCCATCAGCCCGTAGGCAGTGAGGAAGGGATCCGCCGGTGGCTGGCCGAAGAGGGAGAATCCGCCGCCCTGCACCTCGAAGGTCAGCAGGCGCTGGTAGCCAGTGCCGACATACTTTTCGGCCTGCATCTGTACCTCAGGGTTAGCGTTGCCAGTGGTCTGCATATAGTCCAGGATCAGAACATTCGGGTACGTCGCCGACGTACTTTGTTCAAATCAGCCGTGGGGCAATCTGAGTATTTTCTCTAACCCCTCGACCGCCTGAGACATCACCCCCGGGTAGATCTTGACCTCGACGTAGGGCGTCTCCGGTACAGCCTCCGCCGGAACAGTGAGTTCGATTTCCTTGCTCTCGCGCAGCCAGTCGCTCTCCGTCAGGCGAATCTCCATGCCGTCCGGCACGACGTTCACCTCGCGCCGGATGGCATCGCTCATCTGCTCGCCCCAGGCGGTCACCTGGAAGCCCTGCCGCCCAAATTTGACGACGCGGATGGGGAAGTAGACCACATCAATGTCATTGGAAGCGATGGTCAACGTCTGCTCGCCCTCACCCAACAACTCAAACCAGGGCTCCCGTTCCACCACTAGCCGCACCTCCTGGGCTTCAGACAGGTAGTTGAAGACGCCGACGGGGATGCTGATCTCGTCCCCCTGCGTCAGTGCAACGGGCAGGTCTATGTCCACGAAGAAATCCTGGAAGACACGGATGCCACGCGTGGTGAAACCCAGCCGCCCGTCCTGGGACGAGGCCAGCGCCGTCAGCCGCCAGGTGGTAATGCTGTCGGCCATGGGGATTTCGAGGGAGACGAAGCCGCTCTCGTCGGTGACGATCTCCGGCGCCCAGTAGAGGGTCTCGGGGAAGTACTGGCGCAGGCGCGGGGCCTCGGCTCTGGCCGCCTGTTCGCTCTCGGCGGCTGGCAGCGGAACTTCTACCGCTTTCTCCACCACCGCTGTCGCCTCTATTTGAACCGGCAGCCCCGCCGCGAACTCCATCTCCTCCACTACTCCATTCCCCCTCAGTGCCTGCGGGGCCATCGCACCTATTCCACCCCCTACAGTGAACATGAGGACAGCCGGCAGGATCACCATCGCGGGCAGCGCCGACAGTGCGCCTAATCCAGTGACCAGCGCCCCGGCAAAGCGACGCTCCTGCACCCAGCGGGCCTGTCCAAAGAGAAGATACGCACCGGGGATGAGCAGGTAGGCCAGGAGTCCTACGACAATCAATGCGTCGGCCGGCGCGGGTCCCCGGTCCGAAGCCTGAATCAGCAGGAAGAGGAGTGCGGGCCAGGCCAGCGTCAACAGCGTGAGGAACCTGGCTGCCGGGTCACGCTTCACCCAGGCATAGCCGGCGAAGACCAGCATCCCCAGGCCAAAGACGACGGCCAGCGGGATGAGTGTATATTCCGGATCGAAGTAGTAAAACATCTCACCCGTCGCTATGAACCAGCCAGCCAGGCATCCTCCGAGCAGCAGGATGACTACAGAGGCGACGGCCAGCCGCACGAGCGAACGCTTCACGACCCCTGTCCGCCGCAGGGCAACCAGCACCACCACCCACAGCAGCAACGGAACGAGGATCAGACCGGCGGTGGACGCCTGGCCGATGCGCTCAAAACCCTTTTGCTGCGCCAAGATGACTCCGCTCATCTTATCCTGGCGCGAGTTGATGGGGCGGGGGGCCGCCAAAACCGGCGCTCCAGCCCAGGTGGCCTTAGCCGCGTCGTCCTGCGCCAGCCGGATTTGCTCCACATCTTCGCTGGGGGAGATAGCGGCAGGCAACTCGAAGCCTTTGATCTGGTAGAAGGGCTCCAGCAACTCCTGCTCCAGCAGGAAGTACAGTTTGGCAAAGCCAGGGTCCTGGCGCTGCAGGGCGAAGACCGATTCATCCACAATCGCCACCCCCAGCGCCGTCTGTACTCCCTCTCCTCTCTCCTCTCCCTCTCTCTCCTCTGTTGCCTCGCTTGTCTGGAAGTCAACAGTCGCCATCTCGCCCGGCAGGTAGGTATCTTTGTCCGCAGCGACGGTGATCGCCAGATCGTTGGGCGCGTCCACCACCACCAGCCGCGTGTCGCGCACGACAGTGCCATCCAGCAGTACCTTGTAGGCGTGCAGTTCCAGCGTGCCATACAGGTCGGGACTCACGTCAACGGCGAATTCCGCCTTGCCGTCCCGCACACGGGCCGAGCGGGTGGAGAGGGTCTGCCCGGCCTTCACGATGTCCAGGTAGACGTCGCCGGATGCAACCGGCGTGAAGGCGACCAGATTCATCGTCTCGCCAACGACGTAGGCGGCCCGGTCGGCGCGTAGTAGGACGCTGTCGCTCCCGTACTCGGTCTCGAAATCCACCTGCCGTCTGGCCGATAGCCCCGTCTCATCCTGAGCAACGATATCGAGGACGTGATAGCCTCCCGGCTGCGGTGTGAAGGTGAACTCGGTCAGGCCGAACTCGCCACTGGTGAGTTCCACCGCTCCCCCGCCGTCCACGCTGATTTGCAACCGAGCCGGCGCGGGACGACCGTCGGGGTAGGAGGTGAGGACGTAGACGATGTTCTCGACGCCCGGCTTGAGCATCCCGCTCTCGGCGACCGCCTCGATGACCAGCGGCTGGGCGGCGATGGGCAACACCTGGCTGGTTTGCTCGGGGTGGTCGGTCTGGTCTACGACGGTTACTTCCAGGACAAACTGGGCTTGCCCCGACTCCAACCCCGGCCCGGCGAAGTATTCGGGCAGGTCGAAGCCGAACTCGTAAGTGCCGTTCTCGTCGGTCTGGCCGCTGATGTCCACCACCGCCGTGCGCTCCACGTCCCACACGCTGCCGACGACCCGCACCTCTCCCTGCGCCACGGGCTTGCCGAAGAAGTAGTCGGCCTGCACCACGCCCTCCACCCGCTCACCGGGGAGGTAGAAGGAGCGATCGGTGGACACATCCACGCCGAACTTGGGCAGGACGTAGGGGCGCACCTCCACCGTCTTCTCGGAGCGAGTGTCGCCGATGGAGACGCTGAGTTTATGGTTCCCCTGGTTGACCAGATCGGCCAGGGTGAAGTCGGAGGCAGCGACGCCGAAGTCGGAGGCGGTGGCACTCTGGCGGAAGACCTTGTTGCCTTTGGGGTCTTCCACCAGGAAATCAACCGTCGCGCCCCGGGCGGGGGTCAGGTCAAAGGTACTGAGGGCCAGCGCGCGCATGTGGATGGTCTGGCCAGGTTGGTAGAGGGGCTTGTCGCTGGTCAGGAGCATCCGGTACTCGCGCTGGATGGCTACCGGCTGTTCCACCCGGTCCCGCCCCACCGCCGACTCGGTCTCCACGATGAGTAACGCCTCGGCGGGCGCGTCGGCCGGCACGTGGAAGCGGACCGGCAGGCTGCCGGTCTCGTCGGTCTGCCCCTCGAAGAGGGGGACAGCCCGACCGCTGGCGGGCTTCAGGCTCACTTTCACGTGAGCGCCGGCGATGGGTTGCCCGGCGCCGAAGTCCTGCACCACCACGCGCACCGAAGCGTCGCTATCGGGGGCGAAGCGGGTCTGTCCCAACACAATCGTCTGCTGCTCGTCCACGCGCTCTGGCAGGATGGTGACCCACCGCAGTGCCACTAATCCGACGACGACGGCCAGGATAATCAACAGGTACAGCGCAGTGGCGAGCCAGTGTTTGCCTGTACTGACGCGGGCAAGATGAGTGTTCATAACATTCCTCCCTAACATAGTGATTGGTAGAAGCGACTGAAGTCGCTACTACGAACCTACGACAGGATGCGGCTTACTCTGCTCTAAAGACGGTACACGCCGGGCAAAAGTTCCCCAGATAACACACTGGAGTCCCGAACTTGTTCGGGCTCAGCGATGTCAGCGTCCCCTCAAATGCGCATCTAAGAAACCCACCACCCGCCGCTCAAACTCCGCCGGGTCCGCAGCCAGCAGACCCCCGTGTCCGGCGTTGGGGATCAAGTACAACTCTTTCGGTTCCCGCGCGGCCTCGTACAGGCGCAGGCT
>JADHWW010000061.1 GCA_016783285.1 Anaerolineae bacterium | reverse complement strand
GAGCCTGGCGACGTTCTCGCGGCGACGCTCAACCTGGATGAGGAACACCGGCGTGTGCTGCGCGCGCTGGTTTTGCTAGGTGAGAACGATAAAACCCGGCCGGAAGAATTAGAAAGGGTAGCAGGCGCGTGGGGCGATCTCGAGAGTTACAAGAACACCGCCACCTACTCGCGTCACCTGTTTGAAAAGGGACTGGTTCTGTCGGGCGACATATCTGGCACCTACTCATCCCAGAGCGATTTCGTCCCCCCCGTCATCGCCCGCGCCCTCCCCCCGATGTTGAAAGGGGTTATCCCGGCCGCGCCCCACCCACAGTCAAACGCCCCTTCGGCAGCCCTTCCCTTCGACTGGGCTCAGGATAGGCGACGGGGCTCAGGACAAGGCTCAGGGCAGGCGGAGACTCGGCTCGCCGATCCCCGTCCGTTTGTCCGCACCGTCAATCAGATCGTCTTACTACTGGAACAATCTCCGACCCCACTGCGTCCGCCCATGCCCCGGCCGAGGATGGAAAAGGTCCGTCGTGGGTTGCGGGGTTGGGACTATGAGCCGGCCGAACTCGCGCAGGCAAAATCGAGCGGGAAACTCGACTCGCGTGACCTGGCCCTCACCGTTCCGCCTCCCGTTCGCTCCTTGCCAGACGAAACGATTGGGCGATTGTCTCCTGTGGCTGGCAGCGAGGCGCGGCTGGAATTTATATACTCCTTGCTGGTGGCCGCCGGCGTCTTCCAACCCGGCAGCCCCGTGACGATCTGGCCGGAGGTAAAAGAGCAATTTTTGCGCCGGGACGAGTTGGCCCAACGCGCCATCCTGGCCCGCGTTTATTTTGCGATGCAAGACTGGAGCGCGCTGTGGGAACTGCTGAGAGACGGCAATCTGCAACTCAAGCGCCTCCCCAGTCACCAGTACCTCAAACCGGAAGATTTGCGCGCCCACCTGGCCCATTTCCGCCGCGTGGTCTTGCGCGCTCTGGCCTCCCTGCCGGATGGCAAGTGGATCGTGATAGCGGACTTGTTCCGCCTGATGCGTATCGTCTGGCCCCGCTTCGACCAGTCCGTGTGGCAAACGTATTGGGGACATTCCGTCGCAAGTTGGTTTCTGGTCTCTGCCAGGAGTGGAGAGGTTTTGCGCCCGACGGATGCGGACGATTGGGAATTAGCACAGGGACGTTTCATCCGGCAAATCATCACCGGGCCCCTACACTGGCTGGGACTGGCCGATCTCTGTTTCGACGATGGCCTGCTGGTGGAGGTTCGGTTTCACGGTCTGGCCGACTTGTACTGGGACCGCGTGGAGACCCCAGACGCGCCCTCGACCGTCGCCGCGCGAGCCGCGCCAGCGACGGAGGCCGTGACGACCGACAGATACACCATCAGCGTCGCCCCTTCCGAGATCCCGGCCCAGGCGCACAACTTGTTCAACAAGATCGCCAATCTGGAGGCTGCCACCGCCGGACGTTTCGTGTACCGGTTGGACTCCCAGACCACTTATGCATCCTTCGAGGCGGGCCTGGCTCTGTCGGAACTCTTTGCCGACTGGGAGCGGTTGTTGCCCGTCCTTATGCCGGAAGCGATCCACGACCAATTGGCCGCCTGGTGGGACGCTTACGGCCGGGTACGCATCTATGAGGACCTCACCGTGATCGAATTTGGCGACGACTATGCGCTGGCAGAGATGAAGGCCGTTACCGCGCTGGAGAAATTTCTCATTGCCGAAATCTCCCCGCACCTGGTGATCGTGCGACAGGAGGCCGTTGACCTATTGATACAAGCACTGGAAAAGGCAGGCTACACCCCCAAACAGACGGACGAGGTTTGAGATGGCGGACGAAATCAGCGCAATTCTCGATTCCTACCATTCCAGAACATTGGGTGAGATGGCGCAAGCCGCCGGCCTCGAGGTAATGGTAGGCCGCAAGATGTTGCGCAAGAAGGAACTATTTCCCAGGATACGAGCCCAGTTCTTTACGAAAGCGCGGATCCGCGCCTCCTGGGAACAGTTGCGCGAGAGAGAACGGACAGTACTGAACCGGCTGTTGCTGCACGAGGGGCCGATTGCCACAAAGATGTTTCGGCGTGAAATCATCCGCGCCAGACTGGCGACGGAGGCTCCGGAGCCAGAGAAACCTAAACAGCCTTATTACGCCTATCGCTCCGGCGTTCCGTACGATAGGGGCAAGTACGCCGGAAAGCCCACCCGCACTCGCTCGCTCGTATTCGAAGACATCATCGCCCGCTTGACCTATCGCGGGTTGGTCTTTAGCCAGGGCACGCCCGTGACCTCCGGCAAAGTCCCCTACAAGATACAGTTCCATCCCGCTGCCACCCTCTACGTTCCCGATGTCATCCGGCGCTACTTGCCGGAGCCGGAGCCGATCCCGCCCAACCTCTCCGGCTGGCAACCGGAACGGGTGGAAACCGGTACGCCGGCGCTGTTGCTACGCGACCTGTACCTCTATTGGGATTTCGTGCGGCGCAACGAGGTGAGCCTGATCCAGAGTGGCTTTGTCGGCAAGCGCTGGCTCAAGGCGCTCAACAAGGTCCTGTTAGCGCCCGACCCGCTTCTGGAAAGCGCCGCACGCGAGGACGACACCGGCCGGCTCTACCTCTTGCGCCGGTTGTTGGAAGCGTGCGGGCTGGTGCACATAGACAAGGGGATGTTGCGCCCGGCTGGGAAAGACGCCCTACACGCGCCCGAGTTCTGGAGCCAGGATCAAGTCGGACAACTAGGCACGTGCCTGGAAGCCTGGCGTCAACTGAATATACGAGAGGAGTTGGGAAGTGAGGCTGACAGGTATGGCCCACGCCACCGCCAGGCCCGGCAGGCAGTGTTCGATGTGCTGAAAAAGTTGCCGCCCGGCACGTGGTTGGAGATTGACGAGGTGCTGGAGCAGGTTCAAGCGCGGAACGTGGATTTCTTGTTCCCCGATCACAGCAAGGTAGAGAGTTATCGAGGTAGTACCTACTACAGTTACTCTCACGGCTATTACCGTGAAGGCACCAAAACGCTGCTCGAAAAGTTCGAGCGCCTCGAATCAAAGTTCGTGACCAATTGTTTGACCGGCTTCCTGTGCCAAATTGGGGCGGTGGAACTGGGCTACGATGGAGACGCGCTGCACGGGGTGCGCCTGAGTACGGTGGGCCAGGCCTTGCTGGGCGCGAAATCGGCACAGTCTCCGGCCCAACAAGCCCAGAACGAGGCGGGAAAACTGATCGCCCAACCCAACTTTCAGTTGATGGCGCTGGGCCCGGTGAGCCTGGCGCTATTGGTCCAGTTGGACCTGTTTGCCGGCCGGGAACGGGCCAACGTGGGCGCGTTCGAGTACCGCCTGTCGCGGGAGTCGGTCTACCGGGCGCAGCAATTGGGCATGGACGTGGCCGACGTGCTACGCTTCCTGGAGCAGAACAGTGACACCGAACTGCCGCAAAACGTGCGCCGCTCGTTGGAGGAATGGGCCGCTCACCACGAGCGTTTCGTCTTTCGCACCGGTGTCAGTCTGCTGCAGGCGGCCGACGCAGATCTCTTGGCGGCGCTGATGGACGGTTCAGACACCGGCAAGTATCTGGCCCGGCTGGTGGCGACGGAGGTGGCGCTGGTCAGGAAAAAGCGCCAGAAACGGTTGGTCTCGACGTTGGTGGAGCGGGGGCTTTTTCCGGCCGTATCGGGTGCGCAGCCAGAGGCCGCCGACCGCAGCGTCATCGTGGACGAGGATGGGAACATTCGCTCAATCCACGCCGTCCCCAGCCTGCACCTGCGCGGGCGGCTCTCCCGGCTGGCGGAGGAGAGGGGCGCTGGAGAATGGGCGCTTACCCCCGCGTCCGTCCGCCGGGCCGGTGGGAGCAAAAACAAGGTACTGCGCCTGCTAGAGGAGTTGGGCCATCTCCACCGGGGCCCGCTCCCGGACAAATTGGTCGAGCGGGTCAGGGCCTGGGGGGGCTACTATGGCCGCGCTGCCGCCGAGACGCTCACGTTGATCGAGTTCCGCGATCAAGCCACCCTGGACAAACTGCGTGAACATCCTGACCTGCGGGCGTATCTGACCCCCTTCCCCACCCAGGATCGGGCGTTGGCCGTCGTACCGACCGAGGAGTTGGCGCCGGTGAAGGAAATCCTGGCGCTCTTTGGCGTGCGTGTCAAGGATGGTTTGCGGCGCTGAGTACTCAGCGAGTCAGCGATAATCTGCGTTCTATTTTTTGCTCCTGGAGAATACTCTGAAATCCGCTCCTGTTTCTGTCAGAAGCGACGGCCCTGCTACTCGTGAGAGCAGCAGGGCCGTAGGTGTTTACCCGGAACCGTCGTGCGCTTTCAGGCCGTGCGCCGCTTGAGCGCCAGCGCCGCGATGGCTCCCGTGCCGGCCGCCGCGGCCAGCAAGAGCCACGGCCAGAGCAGCGTCAGCGGCCTCACCGGTTCCGTAGTGCCGCCGAAGTCTGCCCTCGTGTCTCATTCGACTGGTGAGTTACGACGAGTTACAACCTGTCATTTTTCCGACAAAGCGATGTCCTGAGCTCGTAGAAGGGCGGTGATCTCTTCGGGGGAGAGGCCAGTATATTTCGTGATGGCAACGTGATCCAGGCCATCGGCTAACATCTCGCGGGCGGTGGCGATAGCCTGCTTTTGTTTACCTTCCTGTAGCCCCTCCCGACGGCCCTTTTGCAGATTTTCTTCCGCGGCAACTTGCGCGGCAAATTGTATCGCGCCCCGGATATCCTGTTCCTTGATGTCCCAGTAATCGTAGAGGTCCAGCTCTTCTCGCGTCCAGTTAAAGTGATCCGCCATCTCGTAAGCTGCCTGCAGCGGCGCGGTGTCTGCATTGGCCGGAACGACCGTCAGGTCAGCAGCGTGTTTGATGAAATAGACCCATTTTTCCAGGATGGTTTCAATCTCGTCCTCTGATTTGGTGAACTTGGGCAACTCGATAAAGTTGAACTCGAGATCCTCCAACTCTCGTTCGTGGGTTTCGGTGTTGAGAATCCAGTGGCGGGTGAGGTAGTGGGTGCTGGAAAAAAGATTGAAATCCAACACGCCAATAAAGACGACCTGGTTCAGTTTAGGATAATCCGACCCCCGCTCGATCTGCGAAATGTACGCTTTCGAGGCGTAATAGGTAAAGCACTTCTTCAGGCCCACTTTGTTCTCGGCCTGCATTTCGACGATAAAGGTCACGCCTCGTTTGTCGGTGGCGCGGACGTCGAGGATGGTGGATTTGAGTATCTTTATCTCAGGGGTCTGGAAGGGGTTGAGGATTTGCACGGTTTGGATCTCGTGGTCGTCCGTCAGGTCCAGGACAGCGTTCAGGAACGAGATGAGAATCTCGGTCTTGTGCTCGCTGCCAAAGATTTTCTTGAAGGCGACGTCGTTTTTGGGGTCTACGAATTTCATCTCGTACTCCTTGTTTCTCATCCAGGGAGTTAGACTTCCAATCTACTTGACCATAAGGTTTCATCACTGACCTGGGGTTAGTATAGCATAATTGCGCAAGATGACAAATTGGGTATGGGGCGCGCAGGTCGCAGCGCCGGGGATGGGTTGGCTCAAGGTTTATTGCTCATCCGACAAAACAGGGCTAGGGGTTTCCTGGAAAGGAGGACGTGCCGGCCTGGGCCGCCAGTTCCTCAGCGAACACCTCGAACGCGGAACGTCCGTAGAGGCAGAAGACCACCTGCTCCAGCCCTGTTCCTCCTTCCAGGTACTCGATGGCCGCTTGCAGCATCACCCGCGCCGCCTCCTCCATCGGATAGCCGAAAATGCCGGTGCTGATGGCCGGCAGCGCGATGGACTCGAGGCTGTGCTCGTCCGCCATCCGCAGCGCAGCGCGCACCGCCGAGGCCAGCAACTCGGCCGAGCGCGGCGTGCCGTCGTAGACCGGGCCGACGGCGTGGATGACGTAGCGGGCCTCGAGGTCCCCGCCGGAGGTGATGGCCGCCGAGCCGGTCGGTACCCGGCCGTGTTGGCGCACCCAGGCGTCGCTCTCCCGCTGGATGGCCGGGCCGCCCTTGCGCAAGATGACCATCGCCACGCCGCCGCCGTGGGCCAATCGCTCGTTGGCAGCGTTGACGATGGCGTCAGTGTCCATCTCTGTGATGTCGCCTTCGACCAATTCGAGAGTGGTGTGGTTGATTTGAACTCTCATTGTTGTATCCTCTGTACTGCTAATCGGGGGTCGGGGTCGCTGCGGCAAAGATGACCTCGCGGAAGCCTAGCGTCAGGATGAGATGCCGCACGTAGGTCTCGGCGCTCCGCTGGGCCATCTCCAGGATGCCGTCCTCCAACGCCGCGTTCAGAATCTCCTCCTCGGCCGCCTGCCGGGCCTCTGTCTCCAGCGCCGGGTTTGTCCCGATCAATCCTGTGTCCCGGTCAAAGATGTAGGACTTTTGGTTGTTCAACGCGACGACGAACATCTCGGCCGGTGGCAGTGTCACGATCACCGTGCTTTCGTCAGCGATGATGATGTCGCCCTCCCCCATCTGGCCCAGGTCTATGCCGGCGATGACCTGGCCGTGGGCGACCAGGATCAGCCGGTCGCCAAAGAGAAAGGCAAAGGGCCCCTGACTCGATTCGGCGGTGATGATCTTTTCGACGGTGTAGGCGGCCGTCTCCAGCCGGCTGAGGCTGCGCACTTTGTGGATGATCGTCATCGGGTCGGGGATGATGGTGGGCGTGGGGTTGGTGATCTCCCGCCATTGCTCCTCCAACGCCCGCTCGGCCTCTTCCAGCGGTTGCGTCAGTCGCTGGAGTGAACGGGTCAGCGCCAGGCCGCCAGCGACGAGGGCGAGCAGGATTAGCACCAGGATCACTGTGTTGAGGTTAATTTTCGAGTTCACCGGTTTCACTCCTTGCCAGGTGTTGTATCAGGGCCAGCGTCAGAAAGAAGACAAAGGCCAGATCAATGAGAAAATAGGAGGCGTCTACCAGCCCGTGGGCCAGGAAGTTGGCCATTGAGCCCATCAGACCCAGGGCCAGGGCGCGACGGTCGAGGTCAGTCAGGCGGCGCAGTGGCAGTCCCAGTCGCCAGAAAGCGACCTGCAGCCAGACCCCGGCCGCCAGACCCGCGATCCCTATCCGCGTCGCATAGTCCAGCAAAACGTTGTGCGCATGTGAGAGGTTGGGCTCCTCCCAGGCGGCGGGCAGGACGTAGCGGCGGCCGTAGTGGTAAAGAAAGTTATCAAGCCCGACGCCGAGCCAAGGGTGTTCGCGGAACATTGTCCAGGACGAATGCCAGAGTTGGCGGCGGAGGAAGGTGGTGCCACCGCTGGTGTCGAAGAGGGAGGCGAAGCGCGGGGTGCGCAGGAGCGGGATGGCGGCCACGGCAGCCACGACCACTGCCCCCAGAGAGGCCCACAGCCACGGCCCGCCTGCTAGAACGCCCAGCGCCAGCAGCGAGAGGGGGACGCCCAGGACGAGCGCGCCTTTGGAGAAACTGAACAGCACCGCCAGTCCCACCGGCCCGATCGCCAGGCCGTAGGCGAGACGGCGGGGACGATTCCGACCGAACAGGGCGATGGCCACCAGTACCGGAAGCGCCCGTCCCAGGTAGAGGCCGGCGTTGTTGGGCGAGCCGTAAACTGAACGCAGGCGACGAAAGCCCTGCTCGGCGGTGATGATGTTCACGCCGAGCGCGTACTGCGCCAGGCCGATGAGCGCGACCGCGACGGCCCCCAGCACGAGAGCGTCTACGATGCGCCACAGAGCCTTGCCGTCGAGCCGGCTCGTGCGTAGTATCAGGTAGAAGAGCGCCGGCTCCAGGATGACGACGCGCAGTTCGCGCAGCGCGACGTGGCGGTAGTCGGCGACGAAGAGGGAGGCGGTGGCGACGACGACGAAGAAGATGACTGCGCGGTCGAGGCTGGGGAGTGGTCGGTTAGTTGGTTGGTTGGTTAGTTGGTTGGTTGGTTGGTTAGTTAGTTGGTGGAGGCCCCACGATAGCAGGCACAGCAGCGTCGTGATCTCTGCCATTGAGAAGGCTTTGCCGAAAAGGGGACGGGGGTAGAGGTAGAAGGGGGCCGTCGCCGTGACGAGCGCCAGGCCCAGGTCGAGCCGCAGGATGACGAGCGCGGCCAGCGCCAGGCCGCTGACCAGTGTGAGTGGGAGCCAGGAAGAGAAGTAGAACGCGGTTGCGGCGGCCAGCGTGGCGATGATGGCGATGGTGTCGCCGAGGCTGCCAAAGCCCGCGACCGCCCTCTCGTACCAGATACCCCAGGTCGAGGCGCGCAGGGTCGCTGCTACTCTCGCCAGGGCGATCTTTGTTTTTTCTGCCCGGCCCAACGTCCCCCAGTGGGCCCGCCGGGCAGACAGGAACGCGCCCACGGCAAAGAGCAGCGCCAGTGTCCCCAATCCGACCAGCGCCCCGTGGTAGACAGTGTCATCTTGCTCCCTGGTCACCCGCCAGTCAGCCAGCCACCAGCCCCCGCCGCCCAGTTGGATGGTTACTGTGACGGTGTGCCGGCCATCGGGCAGGCCGGTGGCCAGGGGGATCGTCGTGATCTCGTCCAACGCGCCGTACAGGGGCGCAAAAGCCCGCCCCTGGGGGTCTCTGGGAAGGGCGTTGGCTGGCTGGCCGTCCACTGTGACGTACAGGTAGCCCATGTAGGGACTGCGGGCGACGGTGAGCGCCACGCCGGTGCCCTCAAAGGGCAGGGATACCGTGTCGCCGTCGGCCATCGCGCTGGCTCCCGGCGGGTTCAGTTCCCAGTGCCCCTCGAAGGTCGCCAGTGCCGTGGACGCGGGGTAGAGGCCGGGCGTGGCGACGCCGGCCTCGGCGACAGGTTCGGGGAGGCTGGTCACTGTGCCCCGGTCCAGGTAACGGTGATGGGCCACGACGGCCCCGGCCAGGAGCAGGCTGACCAGAAGGCCGGTCAGACAGAGGAGTGCGTGGGTTCGCGATTGTTGGTTCATGGAAGGGAGCAAGCGGTCAGAAAAGATGGTGGTGGATCAGGGTGAGCACATCGGCTAGCGTGATTGGAGGGCTGGGAAAGTGGATTTTGTGGGCGTTGGGGTGGGTGCCGGCGACGTGGAGATGAGGCTGTGGTTTCTGGGGCGTCGGCGGCAGGTTCTCTAACTCGAAGCGGAAGAAGAAGCGGACGTCAGAGCCGTCTGGCTGGGGGACAAACTGCTCATAAGCATAACGATAGACTGGGCGAACGATTTCATCATCCGCGATCAAGACTTCTTCAAACGCGAACAGTGTGGCCCCATTGACCAGTCTCCACCGGTGCGTCTCTGGGCCTGTGGTAGGTGTGGCGGAAGTGAGGCTGGCCTGGCGATGTTTTTTCCCAACAGGTTTGATCTCTAGCCGAAAGGGACGCCGGACGAGGTGGGATGCGTCTACCAGGCAGTAGAGGTAGGACTGGTACTCATAAACTGTCCTCATCCGTCATCCACCTGGCATCTCTATACATCTGTGCCCAGAGATAAAAATCGTCGCTATTCTCAAGACTATCCTGCAGACCATCCTGCTGCCATCGCTGATAGAACTCGGAGGAGGGTATCCGGTAGCGTTCCTCATAGCGCTGCAGCCCTTCCCTGATATGGCGGCGGGTGCGGGCGACCATGGCCTCCACATCCACCGGACGGCCCAGACCGTCGTAGACCGTGTCTGTGGCTTCGTCGTGGTAGGGGCCAAAGTAGCGCCCGTCCTCGGCTATGATGCCCACCAGTGGGTCGGACTCGATTTCGGCGCGAACCTCGGCGGGAATATCGCGGGGTGTTGTCTCATTCATCCTCTTCTCCTCTTCCAGCATGATAAAGCAGCCGGGTTGATTTGTCAAGCCATTACCATCGCCAGCGAACCGTCGTCACGCCGCCCTCGTCGGTCAATTGGTGCACTTTGCCGTCCGTGATATAGATCAGGTACAGGCGGCCCTGGTAGACGACGATCAGCCGGTCGCCCCCCGGCCCCCAGGCCATCTCCGGGTACTCCAGGCCGATTTCCTCTGCGGGTGGGAAAAGCGGTCTCCGGTCGGAGCCGTCGCGGTCCATCAGATAGAGGTCGTAGCTGCTGGTTTGGCTGGCGTAGGGGCTGCGGGCGTGGCCGAAGGCGATGGTGTCTCCCTCAGGCGCGTAGACCGGCGCTGCCCACATACCGGCCTCGCTGGACAGTCCCGCCGTGAGCGTGCCATTGGCGGCGAGGGCCCAGACGTCGAAAACAGGGCTGTCCTCCGGCGCTTCGCCGGTCGGGGCGGGGCCGTGCAGTGTGGTGACGATGAACTCTCCCTCTGGTGACCAACTGACGGTCGGCGTCCAGACCCAGGGGGCGTAGGTGCGGTATGGTGGGAAGCGAGCCAGTGGTGTCTGCGCGCCGTCGTAGGCACGGACGACGCCGACCTCGTCGGCGCGGGCGTAGGCCAGGCTTTGCCCGTCGGGGGACCAGGCGTAGGTGGGGCCCCACCAGCCGTAGGCGCCGCCGGCGCTGGGTTCCACGATGCGTCGCCGGCCCAGCAACTGGCCATCGCCGGCGCGAGGGCGGGCGACCCACAGGTCGTTTTCCGCTTTCCAACCGGGACTTGCCTCGACTGGCAAACCGGTAGTGTAGGCAATGTGGCAGCCGGTGCCGGCGGGGGTGACTTTACACTCGGGTTCCCAGCCGGCCCACAGGACGTTTTTGGCCTCCAACTGTACCGGCTCGGCGTCGGCGGTGGCCGTCTCGATCATCCATAGGGTGTTGAGATACTCTTTTTCTGTCTCCTCCACGGTGGGAGTGATTTCTTCCGTCCCGCCGGCGGGGACAACGCGGGTGAAAAGCAGATAGGCGCCATCGGGCGAGAGGGAAAAGACGCGGCCGTCCAGGTCGCCGGTGTGCGTCAGCCGCCGCCGGTTGGGGCTGGTGGTCTGCATCACCCAGGCGTTGTGGTTGGCGATGTAGGCCACGGTGCCGGTGATGGGCACGGGTTTGAATTCTGACTGCACGCCGATGAGGATCACTTCGGCCCGAGGTTCCTGGAGCGTGACTTGCCGCACGAGCCGCCGCTCAACCTCGACGTCGTCCTCGATGGTGACGCGGTAGGTCAGTTCCTCGATGCCGGTGATGCCAGGCTCCAGCAGGCGGGTCTCGCCGGCGGGGACGGAGGCATCGCGCACGGTGTGGCGCTCGAACGAGATCTCGCGCTGCTCGGTCTCGATGTGCACCTCGACGCGGGTGACGTGCACGGTCATCCCGTCCTCGATGAAAGTGGGCTCGACCGGCGTCACCCGGTCGTCCTCGTCGAGTGTGACGCCGGCCTCGACCAGCAGGTCGCGGACGGTGAGCGCCTCGGTGGTGAGCGTGCGCGTTTCGCCGTCGGCGACGAGTGTGACGGTGCGGGAGCCGTCAGGATCGGCAGGGACACACGCTGTCAGTGAGAGCAGGAGTAGTAGGAGGATGGCCCGTTTGCCCATTGCAGGACAGATTATACCACCGGAGGCGGGTTGGGACAATGGCACGCAAGGTGGGGCAACCAGTCGGCCAAGGGCAGCCAGACGGTGAAGGTGCCTCCCTCTCCCACCTCGCTCTCCACCGTTATCCGCCCGCCGTGCAGTTCCGCGATCTCTTTCACAATCGCCAGTCCCAGGCCGGTCCCGGGCATCTGCATCAGCCGTGGCTCCTCCCCCCGAAAGAACCGTTCAAAGATGTGCGGCAACTCTTCCTCCGGGATGCCGATTCCCGTGTCCGCCACTGTCACCGTGGCCCAGGTTCGATCCTTTGCCTCTCTCTTGCCGGTAGATACTATCACCCTTCCGCCTTCCGGCGTGTAATGGATCGCGTTCTCTATCAGGTTGTTTAGTACCTGCATCATCCGTTGTGGGTCCACCAGCGCCACTGGCCCCGGCTCCGCCGGTCGGTGCTCCAGCGTCAGTCCTTGTTCCTGGGCCACTCTCTGCTGGTTGCCGACGACCATCTCGGTCAGTTCGTTCAGCGCGGTCGGCCGGGGTTTTATCTCCAGTCGCCCGGCATCAATGCGCGAAACCTGCAGGATGTCCTCCACTAACTGCGCCTGCCGGTCCGCTGCCTGCGTTAGCGCATCCAGGTACTGCTCCCACTTGTCCGGCCGCTTGTGCATCAGATAGGTGTACAACTTGATCGTCGTGACCGGCGTGCGCAGTTCGTGGGAGACGTTGGAGACGAAGCGGGACTTTATCCGGTCCATCGCCTTGAGGTGGCTGACGTCGTGGATGCCGACCACCGCCGCTGCTTCCTCCATCCCCGGCTCCGAGACGGGCGCTGCATTTAGTTGCAGGTCCAGCCCCGTCAGTTCCAGCACGGTCTCCGGCCGCTCCTCGGCCTGCCGCGCCAGGTCTCGCGCCGTCTCTCGCAGATAGGCTGCATCCTCCGGGGAGAGGGTTTTGGTGAGCCAGGTCTGGGCGACGGGGTTGGCCTGGACGATCTCTCCCCCGGCGTCGGTGACGATGATGCCGTCGGTGGCGCTGCGCAGGATCGCGTCCAGGCGGGCGTACTGGGCCTGGAGTTGGGCGGTGCGCTCCTGCACTCGTTGTTCCAACTGCTCGGCGTGGTTACGCA
>JADHWW010000160.1 GCA_016783285.1 Anaerolineae bacterium | reverse complement strand
AATCTCCACCCTCTCGATGGTGTGAACCTCGCTGTGGAGGTAGTGTACCTTGATGTCCAGTTCGCGCAAATAGTCGGCCAGGTCCTCGGCCATGCGCTTGGTCAGTGTGGTGACCAGCACGCGCTCGCCCCGTCCCACCCGCTCGTTGATCTGCCCCACCAGATCGTCCACCTGCCCCTGCACCGGCTTGACGATGATTCGGGGATCCACGACGCCAGTGGGGCGGATGATCTGCTGCACCACCTGTTGGCTCTTTTCCATTTCGTAGGGGCTGGGGGTGGCGGAGGTGTAGATGACCTGGTTGGCGCGAGCCTCGAATTCCTCGAAGGTGAGCGGGCGGTTATCCAGCGCCGAGGGGAGGCGGAAGCCATAGTCAATCAGCATGTGCTTGCGGCTGCGGTCGCCGAGGTACATGCCACGCACCTGGGGGATCGTCATGTGCGATTCGTCCACGACGAGTAAATAGTCGCCCGGAAAGTGGTCCATCAGCGTCCAGGGGGACGAGCCGGGTGGACGCTGCTCCAGATGGCGGGAATAGTTCTCAATGCCGGAGCAATAGCCGATCTCTCGTATCATCTCGATATCGTATCTCGTGCGCTGCTCCAATCGCTGGGCCTCCAGTAATTTCTCCTGGGTTTTCAGTTCGGCCAGCCGCTCCTCCAGTTCGGCCTCGATGTCGGCCAGGGCCTGGTCCCGCTTGTCCTCGGCGGTGATAAAGTGCTTGGCGGGAAAGATCTGCACCTCATCCAGTTCGGCCAGTACCTCGCCGGTGAGAGGATCAACCTCGGTGATGCGCTCGACCTCGTCTCCCCAAAAGCCGATGCGGTAGGCGGTCTCGCCGTATGCCGGCACCACCTCCAGCGTGTCGCCCCGCACGCGAAAGGTCCCGCGCTTCAAATCGAGGTCGTTCCGCTCGTAATAGATGCCGACCAGGTGACGGAGCAGCACCTCGCGGCGATGGTGCTCTCCCCGCGCCAGTTTGACCACGACGCGCCCCCACTCCTGGGGATCGCCGATGGAATAGATGCACGAGACGGAGGCGACGATGATGACGTCTTTGCGGGAGAACAGGGCGGTCGTGGCGGCCAGGCGGAGGCGGGCGATCTCTTCGTTGACATCGGATTCCTTTTCGATGTACAGATCGTGCCTGGGCAGGTAGGCCTCTGGCTGATAATAGTCGTAGTATGACACGAAATACTCGACGGCGTTGCGCGGGAAGAACTCGCGAAATTCAGCATACAGTTGGGCGGCGAGGGTCTTGTTATGGCACAGGACGAGGGTAGGTTTCTGCACCTGCTGGATGACTTGGCTCACGACAAAAGTTTTGCCCGTGCCAGTCGCTCCCAACAATGTCTGGTGCTTGTACGTTTTCTCGATGCCGTCAACCAATTGTGCGATGGCCTCCGGCTGGTCCCCAGTGGGTTGAAAGTCGGATACGAGTTGGAATCTAGGCACGTTGCTCTCCTGAATAATAGGCGTAGTTTGGTTCTGCGAATGGGAAAGGGGGTATCTGCTGGCTGGGACTAGCCCAATCGCCGCGCAAGCAGGACGCGCTCGGCGTCGTGGAAACAGAACAGGATGCGGTCAAAGACGGTGGCGCGACCGAGGATGTTGAAGCCGATGCCCAATTCGTCGGAGAAGCCGATAGTGGCGGCAAAGTGTGCGTGGCCGATGCGCAGGCCCACGCGGTGCAGGTAGATGGTGATGGTCTGGCCGTTGCCCACGAGCACCTCAGACAAACAACACCGCCTCTCGCTCAGTGGCGACGTAGACGATCAAAGGGACGGTGTTGGGGTGCCGTTTCTCGGCTTCCTGACGCGCCTCCCAACTATCGTCGCCCATGCCTGCGATCTCACATTCCCATACGGCCAGGTACTTGCCAGCATACATCTCCTCGAATTCCGGCATGTGCTCATCGGCCCAATCATCCCACTGCATCGTTTCCTCAAAGGTGGGGGCAATCAGGCCGGTTTCTGGGTCTATCTCAAAGCGCGTGGTATCAACCTCTGTCATCGTTACCTCCTTATCCGTCTCCATTATACAATGATGGCAGCGTGGGGTCAAGGGTGCGATGCGCCAGATTTGTTTATTACTCGTTGTCTGGTAGATTTGCCCCATTGACAATAATTTCAGGCTCTGCGGGTGTTCGACCGCTTCTTCCGCGGCAGCCTGGCCGAATCGGGACACGTCCCCGGCGTCGGCCTGGGGTTGAGCATCACCCAGGAGATCATGCGCGCCCACGGCGGCCGGGTAACGGTGGAGAGCCCTTCGGCAGAGCTCAGGACAGGCGAATTGGGCCAGGGTAGCACTTTCACGCTCTGGCTGCGGAGCGCCCCGTGTTAGGTCAGGGCCGCCTTTCCCAACGCCGGTGTATGTGTTACAATAGCGCCACGGTGTACACCGTGGCGCTGTTGGTATTTTTACGCTCCCAGCCCTCGTCCCCAAGGGCATCGCCAGCGAGGGCAGAGATCACACGGCTGCGTACTCTGGCATCTGGATGATCACGCGAGGATGGTACAGACGGGAACGAACTGGAGCCAACTCACCGGCCTCAATGTAAATGACAGGGCGACTGGGCAGATCGTCATAGGCCAGAGATTCCTGCGCCAACTGAATATTCCGACGGCTGAATTCCGGGTCGTTCTCGTCCACCAACACGATAAGCGCGTTTTGCGGAATCCGCTCCCCAAATTCGGGGTGTTTCAGCATATAATGATTCAATTTGGTGAACAACTTGTTGTACTTGGCCCGATACGTCTTACCCATTTGTTCATTGTTCATTGTCTCATTGTTCATTGTTTCAGTATAACCAACATCTATCGTTTGTCAAGATTGAAAAGATGACAAACTTGCTCCTGGCCTCCGCTTCCCCCCGCCGCCGCGAATTGTTGGCGCTATTAGGACTGCCGTTCGAGATGATCGTGGCAAACGTGGCCGAGGTGCCCCAGGCGAATGAATCCCCGGCTGCATTGGTCATCCGGCTGAGCCGGGACAAGGCCCGGGCCGCAGGGGAAAGAAACCGGGTTTTCAGGAAAAAACCCAGTTTCAAACAATCTGTCGTCATTGCCTGTGACACCGTCGTCGCGCTCGAAGGCGAGATCCTGGGCAAGCCACACGACGCGGCAGAGGCGGTCTTGATGCTGCTCCGCCTGCGCGGACGATCCCACACCGTCTGCAGCGCCGTTACTCTGCTGGAGCCCGCCACCGGTCGCGCACTGACCGATGTGGCCGAAACCCAGGTGACGATGCGGGCCTACTCCGACGCTGAAATCGCTGCCTACGTCGCCAGCGGCGACCCCCTGGACAAGGCCGGCGCATACGCCATCCAGCATCCCGGCTTTCATCCTGTCGCTGCATTGCAGGGTTGCTACGCCAACGTGGTGGGGCTCCCGCTCTGCCATCTCACCCGCTGCCTGCACGCCTGGCAGATCGAGCCGCCCTGTGACGTTCCCGCCACCTGCCAGGCTCACACCGGCCACCGTTGCGCGGTTCACGCCACCATCCTGAATGATCAATGACAAATCTCAATTCTGCAAATCTCAAATCTGCAATTCGCAATTCGCAATTCGCAATTCTGGTGTTGCTTTTATTGGTGGGTTGCAGCAATTTCCCGACCGACCAACCCATCCACCGACCAACCAACCAACTCCCCAGCCAACCAACCAACCAACTCCCCAGCCAACCAACCAACCAACCGACCAACCAGCCAACCAACACCCCTCCACTGCCCTCTCCCGAGGCGACTGCCGCTGCGTACCTTTCTGCCTGGAGTGCGGGCGATTATGCGACGATGTACACCTACCTTTCCCCGGACAGCCAGGCCGCCATTGACGCCGAGAGTTTCACCCGGCGCTACCAGAACGCGCTTGCCACTGCCACCGTCCTGACCGTCACCACGCGCCTCCAGTCCGCCTTGCGAGAGGGTGACCGGGGCCACGTCTCCTTCCGCCTGGCGCTGGACACAGCCCTGGTCGGCACGTTGACCGCCGACACGATTATGCCGCTCAGCCTGCACGAGGGGCAGTGGTGGGTGGACTGGGACGAGGGACTGATATGGCCGCAACTGGCGGGCGGGCACTATTTTCGGATGGAGTACACCATTCCCGTCCGCGCCAACATCTACGACCGGGCCGGATTGGGCCTGGCGACCGAGGGCACGATCGTCACCGTCGGCGTCGTCCCCGGCCAAATTGAGGACGAGGAGGCGCTCCTGACGGCGCTGGCGCTGGTCACGGGCCTCTCCCCGGACGAGATGCGGGGCCGGTACGTCGCCGCTCCCGCCGACTGGGAGGTGCCCATCGCCGACGTCTCCGCCGAGATTAGCGTGGACTATGACTATTTACTAGGCTCCATCCCCGGCATTTACCGAGAGGAGAAGGAGGGGCGCACCTATCCTCCCCAGGGGAGCGGCGTCGCGCCCCACGTCGTCGGCTGGGTGGCCCCCGTGCCGGCCGAGCAGTTGGAGGCCTACCACAACCGGGGCTACCGGGGCGACGAGTGGGTGGGCGTTTCTGGGCTGGAGGCCTGGGGAGAGGAAATCCTGGCCGGCCGGCACGGCGGCGTGCTCACCATCGTCACCCCGGAGGGGGAGATAGTGGCCGAGGTGGCGAAACGCCCGCTCGTGCCTGGTCGCGCCATCCACACCACCTTCGACCGCGACTTTCAGAGGCAGGTGCAGCGGATTCTGGGCGGTCGCAAAGGGGCCATCGTCGTGCTTGATGTGCACACCGGCGCGGTGCGGGCGCTGGCCAGCGGCCCCGGTTTCGATCCCAACGTCTTTGTCGGGCCGGCCGGCGCGGTGGGCCGCTCCCAGATTCTGGCCGACCCCCGCAATCCGCTCTTTAACCGCGCCACCCAGGGGAACTATCCCTCTGCCTCTGTCTTCAAGATCGTCACCATGGCGGCGGCGATGGAGGAGGCGGGGATGAATCCGGATCACACGTTCTTCCACTGCCCCGGTTACTGGGAGGGGCTGGGGCCGGCGTCGCGTAAGGATTGCTGGAAAGAGGATGGGCACGGCGACATCAGCCTCAAGGATGGCCTCACCGCCTCGTGTGACGTTGTGTTCTACGAGGTGGGACTGAAACTCGACGAGGTGGGGCAGGACGTGCTCCCTCGATTCGGTCGTGGCTTTGGCTTCGGCGAGCCGACCGGGTTGGAAGGGGTATTCGAGGAAAGCGGGCTGATGCCCGACCCGGAGTGGAAGGCGAACGTCCGCGGCGAGCCCTGGTGGGTGGGGGATACGATCAATATCTCCATCGGGCAGGGCTATCTACTGGTGACGCCGCTACAGGTGGCGCGCATGATGGCGGCGGTGGCGAACGGAGGCACGCTCTACCGTCCCTACGTCATTGAGCGCATCGGCCCGGCCGGCAACGTTATCCCCGAGCAAGTGACGCAGGTGCAATCTGTCGGCACACTACCGATCAGCCCAGGGCACCTGGCCGCCATTCAGGAGGCGCTCCTGGGGGTGACCACCAAATCCATCGGCACTGCGACCCGCCGCTTCGCCGGGTTGAGCATTCCCGTCGCCGGCAAGACCGGCACGGCCGAGGTCGGCACGCCGGACACGGAGCCCCATTCCTGGTTCGCCGCCTACGCCCCGGCCGGCAGCCCCGAGATCGCCATCGTCGCCATCGTGGAGAACGTGGGAGAAGGCTCGGCGGTGGCCGCGCCGCTGGTGCGCCAGGTGATAGAGGCTTACTACGGCCTGCCTCTTTCCCCGTTGCCGCCCCAGGCGCAGGAGGGCTACGTGCCACCCACGCCCACACCCACACCTACGCCGGAGCCGTGACAGACGGTGGGATGAAGAGATCTCAGAGGCTTCCGAAGCCACGGCCCTGCTACTCGTGAGAGCAGCAGGGCCGTCGTGTTCTTCTTGCACCGGCCCTTCGACTCCGCTCAGGACAGGCGCTTGAGGCAGGTGTGCTCACATCGTTTGAAGCACTGAAGCACTGATGGCACTGAATTTCACTGCATGGCGAGCCTCTTTCAGTGTCGTCAGTGAATTCAGCGGTTCAGTGATTCGACGGCGTTGCGCTTCCTGAGCGCTGCGCTCAGATCACCCGCCCAGTGAAGCGTGTCCAATTGAGGTCTCCAGACTGACAACGACGCGCACGTTGGGCAGGCGGATTTCGATATCCCGCACGCTCTCTGGCACACGCGCCCCTGGAGATGTGGACAACACCAGCCGGTCCCCCACAAGTCGACTATGCAAGGCCAGGAGGCCCGGTGTCAACTCGGCTCTATCCAGCATCGCAAAAACCAACTCGGCCGGGATTTCATCGTCCGGACCGGAGGGCCGGTCAACAAACGCCTCCATCAATTGCATAAACCCGGCGTCGTCCATTTCGCCGATTCGTTTCTCAGACATTAGTCGATTCCTTTCCTCTGTTGGGCAATCACGCGCTGCTTCCATTCGTCGTAGAGCACGATGACAAAGTGTCGCCCGCGCAGCGTGATCTGGGCCACGTTGGGCAACACTTGCCAGACAAAGTTGTACGCCACAGGTGTCGGTTCCCCGTTCAGGAGCGACCAGAAGGCGGGCGTCAACCAGACCACCTGATACCAGCGCCTCGCGTTTGCATGGTACATACGGGTGATGTAAAAATCGTGAGCCAACGCCTCGGTGCGACGGGTGAACACAAAATAGGTGCTGGTCTTGACATCACCACGGAAGCTCATGATCTCCAGATCGTGTTTCGAGAATCGCGCTCGCCGCTTCCGCAAATCGTGGTGGGCATAATGTATGCCGCTCTTGTCCAGATCACGGTAGATAGATATCTCAAAGACGTAACCCTTGACGAATACCTGCCACCAGTACAGGCAGAAAGCGGTTATCCATTGCGAAGCCGGAACGTCGGCTCGCCATAAGCCAGTGGTGCGCAGGTCGTTCATAATGCGTCGGGCAACAGCCGCCCGCAGGCGTTCCCCTTCCGCTTCGGGGTCAGCCAGAGCAAAAAGTCGCTCAATGGTCTCGTCGGCATATACCGCGTCCACCAACCGGTCGTAAACTGCTGAAAAAGACTCCCGTCGTCCAGATTCGACGATCTCGGCCCGACGCAGCGAGTCCATCGCTTCGATGAGCAGGCGCCAATCATCTTTGGTCAAGCGCTCAACACCGACCAGATGTTTCCGCACAACCTGCTCGTGGTGATCGGTGAAAGCCACGGGTAATCGGATGTTCATAGATTGCTTTGGCGCCTCCATATTTCATCACTCCAGTTCCGGTGGCATCTGTCAGACATATTATGCCTCAATGTGGTGAAAGTGTCAAACTGTCGCCCGTCTGTCAAAAGCCACGGCCCTGCTACTCTCACGAGTAGCAGGGCCGTCGTGTTCTTCTTGCACCGGCCCTTCGACTCCGCTCAGGACAGGCGCTTGAGGCCGGTGTGCTCACATCGTTTGAACCACTGAAGCACTGATGACACTGAACTTCACTGCATGGCGAGCCTCTTTCAGTGTCGTCAGTGAACTCAGTGGTTCAGTGATTCGACGGCGGTGCGCTTCCTGAGCGCTGCGGCTATGATAACCCCCACCCCAACCGCTGCGGTCAGCGCGACCCACTCGTTGTTGTGTCCTCCCGATAACAAAAAATGCGTCCACGACGAGGGCACTCGTTTGCCTCGTCGTTGGGCGCGTTAGAAAACGCCTGGGAGCGGGAGATTACTCTCTCTCTCTGCAGTTGCCGGTAACAGTCATAAGAATCCGCATCGTCGTTTTCTCTACGCTGTCAACGGGGGACGTAGACGCTGTGCTACGGCTCGCGGTAGATCGCGTGAGTGCCAATGTTACGAAAGACGTAAACGGTTTCGCCAGTGTCCGAATCTTTTTCGATGTGGAAAGTGAACACAATTTCGCGAGTCACGTGGCCCTCCCAGATACCAGAATAGCCTCCCATCTTGCGGATGCGCAACGAGGGATGAAATGGTGGCTTCCTGGCTCCCTCCTGGAAAAGCAGAAAGGCCCGCCGTGCTTTCCTTTTCACCCTGGTTGAAAGTTGCGCGTAGGCCTTCCAGAACGGTTCGATGGGCTGGAATTTCATTGGGCGTCGAGGAACTCGATCATCTCCTCCATCGTGCCAAAGGTGCGCACGCGGCCTTCGGCGATGGCCCGATCGGCCTCCCGTTCCCTGGCCTGCCACTCTGGCGTCCAAAAGTAAGTCTGCTCCACCGCAGTCAGGAGCGCCTCTAACAGGATGTGCTGTATCACCATACCACCTCCAGATTCAGTCAGGGTATCCAAAGCCGTCCGGACAGCGGTTTGCTGTTCAAAAGGCACCTCGACCACCAGACGAGGATGATTTGGGGTAGTCACGTCCAAAGTTGCCATTGGCTTGCACATTGCTGCATCTCCTGGGGCTGTCTGGCCACCGGTGGTGACAAGTCTGGAGTAAGTATAGCACCGTTCAATGGAGGCGCCAAACGGTCGTGTACACAAGGAAACAAGTACACAAGGCTCTCTCACCTGCCTTCCTCGTCTACTTATCCAGGTGGACCAATAACTCCTCCGGCCGAAGATAAGAGATGATGTGATCTACATCTTTGAAATGGTCGTCGTAAGCAACAATAGCGTCGCAGTTGTGCAAGTAGGCACAGATGGCGTGAGGTTGGTCCGAAGCATCGCGGATTTTGAACGTCCGGCTATGGACCATCTTCTCCATCCTGGTCAGGAGAGGCGCCATTGTTAAATCGTGTTGAGCAAGTTCGCGCAAGGCCAGCCAGGCGACTTTTGCCGGATTGACGACGGCAAGACGATCGCGACAGAAGAGGCAAATTTCCTGCAACGTGTAGATAGAAATGATGGCTGCGATCCTGTCCTCATCAATCGCTTCGAAGAGCCGCAGGATGTAGGCGTACCTCTTGGCTTCCCGCTCCTGACCAAAGAGCCTGACGATTACCACCGAGGCGTCCAGATAGACTCTCTTCACGCCATCCTCACTTGCTTGGCCAAGAGTACATCGAGTTCTGCGGGTGGTAGCAAGTACTCTTTGGTCAACAGGCCAACCAGGACGTCAGCCACAGCCATGCTGATCGTCGCCAGCCCTTGATCTTGAAACAAAGCATGGCTTTTCTCTTTTGCCTTATGGATGTCGGCCAGGAGATTGTCCGTCTGCAAGCACTCGAGATAATCGGCCAGCGTCTCTCTCTCAATGGCTCGTTCCTGCGGAGTGAGCATGATGGAGCCATCCTGTCGGGTCACTTGAAAGGTTTCCACGTGGGCGAACTTTTTCTTCATCGTCGCCGGTAACACCAGGCTACCATCTGATAGAACTTGCACAGTGATGTTGCTCATGTTGATCATTACCTCCTCTCTCATTGCCATTATACAATGGTGGGGATGTTTGGTCAATCTGCGCCATGCGACCAGGCTGCGGCCGGCTGGCTCCGCCAGGGCGCGACCGCCTGCGCCAACCCCATCCCCGCCACCGTCCCAAACGCGGCCGCGTACAGCAGCATAAAAGGAATGGCCCCGTACTGGCCAGTGACGAGCGCCACGACCGCCGCCGCCAGCGCGTAGAGCGCCAGCATCACCTCCCCGACGGTGCTGCGGTCGGCCTGGAGCCGGTAACTGCTATCGGCCCAGCGGCCGGCCCGCCCCTCCAGATTAAACTTGGGCGTGCGGGCGAACGTGCCACCCCAGCGGGCCAGCCCGCGCCACACCGCCTGCGTGTTGCACCAGGCGATGCCGATCCCAATCAGCACAAGTAGCGGGAAGGCCAACAGCCGCCGCCCCCAATCGGGGTACAACTGCCGTTGGGAGATGGCGTAGACCAGCGGCGGCCCCAGGCACAGCAGCCCCAGGCCGCTCAACGAGAGTGGCGCGGCGTCGGGCGCCAGCAGCAGGGGCAGTGAGAGTAGGAGGAGCAGCACCATCAGCGCGTGGGCCAGGTAACTGCTCAGGTGCACCAGCGCCATCGTTTTCTGCCACCACCTCAGACGCCGGTCGTGCAGGATTGGCCCGGCCAGTTTGCGCAAAGTCTGCACCGAGCCCTGCGCCCAGCGGGATTGCTGCCGCTTGAACGCCGCGATCTGCGGGGGCACCTCGGCCGGCGCATCCACCTCGGGCAAGTAGAGACATTGCCAGCCGGCCAATTGGGCGCGATAACTCAGGTCCAAATCTTCGGAGAGGGTATCGGCCTGCCACCCGCCACTTTCTTCGATGCAGCATCGTCGCCACACGCCCGCCGTACCGTTAAAGTTCATCAGCAACCCAGAGCGGTTCCGCCCGGCCTGCTCGACGACAAAATGGCCATCGAGCGCCAACGCCTGGACGCGAGTCAGGGGGGAATAATCGGCGTTGAGGTACGACCAGCGCGCCTGCACCATTCCCAAGCGTGGGTGTGCCAGGAAGTGGGGCACTGTCTGGAGCAGAAAGTCGGGGTGGGGCAAAAAGTCGGCGTCGAAGATGGCGACGTACTCGCCCCGGGCCTGCGAAAGGCCCCAGGCCAGCGCCCCGGCCTTGAAGCCGCTGCGGTCGGGCCGTCGCAGAACCGTGATGTCCACCCCCTGCTCGCGGTGGAGGGCCGTCCGCGCGCGGGCCAGGCGCGTCGTCTCGTCGGTCGAATCGTCCAATATCTGGATCTGCAGCCGGTCGCGGGGGTAGTCGAGCGCGGCCACGCTGTCTATCAGCCGCTCGACCACGTAGAGTTCGTTGTACACCGGCGCCTGCACGGTGACGGCCGGCAGGGAGGATTGATCAGTGGGTGGGGTGGGGGCTGCCCGTCGGTGGCGCAGGTAGAGGAAGGCCAGGATGAGGGAATTTAGTCCGTAGATCGCCAGCCAGAGGGCGACCAGGGCGTGGACGAATACCAGGAGTGTCACTTTAGTCCCAGCAGTTCGTACACCGTGATCGGCTCGCTGAAGCCCTGAACCTCTACGGGCGGGAGCGGTCGGGCCTCGATGTGTTTCTGTACTTGCTGGTAGACTGCATCTAAAAGTAGAATCTGTCCCGGCGCTGCGGCCTCTTGCAGACGGCGCGCCAGATTTACGCAGGAGCCGATGGCGGTGTAATCCACCCGCTTCAGGGTGCCAATGCGGATGATCTGGTCCATCATCTCGTTCAGCACCTCTGTCAAGTCCAGGGAAGAACCGATCACCTGGCTGATGCCGTACAAAGCCGCCAATTCGTCCCGCTCGAACGCCTGGGTCGTCAGTTCCTGTTCGAGGCGCCCCAGCAGATCCTGGAGAGATAAAAGATGCTGAGATAGTTCCGCTGCCAGCGCACCGGCCTCACGGTGTCGGGCAATGAGGCGAATGGCGTTGGTCAACCCCTCACGCAGGGCGGCGATGTTGTCCTGGCCCGGAACTGTGATCCTGGAAGGATTATCGGTCATCGTAGACCTCGCTGATGAAGTGATGGCATTATACCGCATCTTTCCTGCTCAAGCAATCAGGCGTATCTTCGAGCCGTGCCCCCACCTGCCGGATGACCTGGATGGCGGCGCTGATCTGTTTGGTGAGCGCCTTCCACTCGATGCCCACGATCTCGAAGTGGGGCTGGTTGATGGGCAGGAGAAGTTTGCGCCCTCGCGCCCCGGCCACGGCCGTGGCGATGGCCGGCGTGATCTCACCCATCAGCGAGTTGGGGATGACCACGCCGATGGGAGCCAGGATAAAATCGGCCCGGTTGATGGAGACGCGGATAGCGTTCTCGCCGGTGGCGCCCCGATTGGCGCGGGCGCGCATCATCTTGTCGGTGGCGATGGCATTAGCGCCCAACGCCAGAATCTCTACCTCCAGCGACAACTCTTGCCGCAGTTGGGTCACGATCTGCGCCCCGATGCCCCCGCCCATGCCGTCAATCACTGCAATGATCATTTTCTCCTCCAGGACAGAATTCTACACTGGGTCGGGTCAAAGGTCAAGCGCGGCCGGGTGAACTGTGCTATCAACAGGGGACCCGCTTCCCAGGACCGAAACAAGTTTCGGCTTCCATATCTCCCCACTTATTGAGCAGGTACGTCGTCGCCTCTCTTGTCGAAAGGGGGTGCCTGTCGCGCCACCATCGCTTGCAGTTCGACCAGCGCCTTCCGCGCGGCCCCGCGCTCCGCAGTGGTCAGCGGCAGCGCGGCGAACTCGTCCTCGTCGAGCACCCGCGGCTCCCCGTCGGGCGCGACCCACAGGTCGAGCGCCAGGTCTTCCCAGACCACCTCGCCTGCGCTGATGCGGGCCGGGCGCGTGACGTTGCAGTACCAGCCCTTCAAGCGTCCGTCACTGGCGCGAATCTCAAAAATGTTGTACCATTGGTCGGCGTAAAAGTACTCCATCCAGCGGTCACCCGGTTCGAGGACGACGTAACCCAGGTACAGCGGGGCCCGATCCCAGCCGGTGCGCAGCACGATGGTGTGACCTTCGCGCCGGAGCACCCGGCCCGGGTAGGCGGTGACCTGGCGTCCGGCGTGGTCGAGTTTGCGGACAGTGATCGGCTTCATTAGCCTACATTCTACCGGAATTTAGACGCCGGCGCAAGGCAGGTTTTGGCCAAAGG
>JADHWW010000159.1 GCA_016783285.1 Anaerolineae bacterium | reverse complement strand
GTGGGCTATGAACATCAAGGGGCTGGAATGTCCCGGCTACGACGCGCGCACTCTCAAGACCTTTGCCCTGGGGCTGGCGGCGGGCACGCGCGGCGCTTGCCACAACCGCACGGCGGCCTACGACCCCGACATCAAGGGAGAGGTGGACCGCTTTAGTGTTGACGAGACGCGGGGCAGACTGGCCAAGAGCACCGAGGAGTACGCCGCCGTGTACGACACGCTGCCGCTGTGCAAGTTCATCCGGCGCTGCTTTACCGGCAAGGCTGACCGGGCCGGCGCGTGGCCGGCCATCGCCAATCTGATCAACGCCACGACCGGCTGGGACTTTGACTACGACGCCGTGGACGTGATCGGCGAGCGGGCCCATACGATCAAAAAGGCGTTCAACATCCGCGAGGGCTGGACGCGCGAGGACGACCACCTGCCCTACCGGTGGCAATACGAACCGATGGAAATAGGCCCTTCCGCCGGGTACGTGGTCACGCCGGAGGAACTAGAGTACCTGAAGGACATTTACTACGAGGCCAAAGGTTGGACCAAGGACGGGTTGATCCCCAGGGAGAAACTGATCGCGTTGGGGATGGACGACGTCGCCGAGGAAATCGGGGTATAGGAGAGAGATATGCCTGTATCAACTTCCAAATACCAATACGTCACGTGTGACCCCAGCAAGTGTGTGGGCTGCCAGTTATGCGAGTACATCTGCTCGTACACCAAGACTGGCGTGTTCAATACCTTTCGCAGCCGCATCCGCACGGTGCGCGCGCACAAGATTTTGATGACTGCGGTGACGTGCCGCACGTGTGAGGACGCGCCCTGCGTCATCGCCTGTCCGCGCGATGCGCTGTCTCAGGATCCGATCACCGGCGTCATCCGCATAGACGCCAATCGCTGCGACGGCTGCGCCTGGTGCATCGAGGCCTGTGACTTTGGCGCCATCTCGATCAACCCGGAGACCAAATTGGCCGAAATCTGCGACCAGTGCGAAGACGAGGAGGACGGCCCGCAGTGCGTCAAGTGGTGTCCCAAGGAGGCGCTCGAGCTCACAACGCCCGACCGGCGGGCGCAACGGGCACGGCGCAAACTGGCCATCGAGGAAGTGCTTGGACGGTAGGAGCGAGCGCGAGCCCAACGTCACCGCCGGTCAAATGTTCTAAAAGACTTCCGAAGTCTGCCACGATTACTCGGAAAAACTCGAAGCAAACACCCTTGCCGAGGCGACGAACGGCACCCGAAAAAGAGGCTTCGGAAGTCTTTGTCTGTTTCACCTTCCCGGAAGATTCAATGGGACAAGTTTAGTCGAGATTTGGCTCATACGGCGAATTGTGGCTCATCTGATAGCCGTTCTTTAGCTTCCGGGAAAGTGGCCCGAGTCATCAACGAGGAGCAATAATGGCAGGAGATAACGGAAACGAAGGCCTGCGCATTGGCGTGTATGTCTGCCACTGCGGGTCCAACATCGCCGGGGTGATTGACCCGGCGGTCGTGGCCGAGTACGCAGCGCATCTACCCGGCGTGGTCCACGCGACTGATACAATGTACGCCTGCGCCGATAGCGGTCAGAACCTGATCAAAGAGGACATTAAAAAGTACAACCTGAACCGAGTAGTGATTTCGGCCTGTTCGCCAAAGATGCACGAGCCGACCTTCCGCGCCGTCGTGGCCGAGGCCGGGCTCAACCCCTTCCTGATGGAGATGGCCAACATCCGCGAGCAATGCACCTGGGCTCACGGCCACGACCCCGAAGGCGCGCTGGCAAAGGCAAAGGCCCTGACCGCTGCCGCCGTTGCCAAAGCCTCCTTTCTCACACCGCTGGACATGATCAAGGTGCCCGTCACCAGGCGGGCGATGGTCATCGGCGCGGGCGTGGCCGGCATCAGCGCCGCGCTGGACCTGGCCGACCAGGGGATCGAAACCATCCTGGTGGAAAAGCAGCCGACGATTGGCGGGGTGATGGCGCAACTCAACAAGACCTTTCCCACCATGGACTGTAGTATATGAATTCTGGCCCCCAAAATGGTTGACGCGGCGCGTCACCCCAGGGTGGATATGAGAACGTATACCGAGGTCGAGCGTGTGGAAGGCTTCGTCGGCAACTTTAAGGTGCTGCTGCGAGAAAAATCCAGATACGTGCGTGCTGACCGCTGCAATGGCTGTGGTGAGTGTGTACAGGTCTGCCCCATCGAAGTCCCCAACTACTTTGAAATGGACCTGGCCCCGCGTAAGGCGATCTACGTTCCGCAATCGCAGGCCGTTCCCCTGATCTATACCATTGACATCGAGAACTGCATCCATTGCTACAAGTGCGTCGAGGCGTGCGGCAAGTTGGAGGCGATTGACTTTAGCATCGAGGACAAGTTGGTCTGGGAGGACATTGGCACGATCATCACCGCCACCGGCTACAGTCATTTTGACCCTAGCGTGATGCCCGAATACGGCTACGGTCGTTTCCCCAACGTGATCACGGCGATGGAGATAGAGCGGCTCAATAACTCGGCCGGCCCGACCGCCGGGAACCTGATCCGCCCCGGCGACGGGGCCAACCCCAACCGGCTGGCCATCATCAACTGCGTCGGCTCCCGCGACAAACGCTTCAACCCCTGGTGCTCAAACTTTTGCTGCATGTACGCCATCAAGAACGCCATCCTGCTAAAGCAGGCCCACCCCGATATGGACATCGTCATCTACTACATAGACATCCGCACTCCCTCCAAGGGCTATGAGGAATTCTACGACCGGGCGCGTGAGATGGGGATCCGCTTCATCCAGGGCCGTCCCAGCCTGATCACTGAAGACCCCGAAACGGGCAACCTTTTCGTCCACTCGGAGGACAGGGATTTGGGTCACGTCATAGAGCGTGAGTACGATATGGTGATGCTCAATCAGGCGGCCATCCCGCAGCCCGACGCCGATACGATGAGTTCTGTGCTCAACATCAGCCAGAGCCCGGGCGGGTGGTTCATGGAGTACCACCCCAAACTGCGCCCGATGGACACTCCCACCGACGGGATCTTCCTGGCCGGCGCGTGCCAGGGGATCAAGGACATCCCCGCCAGCGTGGCGCAAGGGTCCGCTGCGGCGGCGCGGGCCGGGCGCGTGCTCCACGCCGAAGAGTGGGAGATCGAGCCCACCGTGGCCTACGTCTGGGAGGACCGCTGCGTCAGCGCCAAGGGCAAGAAATGCGGCTTGTGCGCCAAAGCCTGCCCCTACAACGCCATTGAGTACGAGCAGGGCAAGGCGGCGCGTGTCATCACCGCTAAATGTCACGGCTGCGGCGCCTGCGTGGCCGAGTGCCCTCACAACGCCACCACCCAGTTGCACTTTACCGATGCGCAGATTCTGGCCCAGATCCACGCACTTTTAGCCGATAAACCGGAGGAAAAGATCCTGACCTTCCGCTGCAACTGGTGTTCCTACCCCGGCGCCGACCTGGCCGGGACTAGTCACTTTGAGTACTCGAGCAACGAGCGCGGGCTGCGCGTGATGTGCACGGCCCGTATGGACTCTGACTTCATCTACGAGGCTTTCCGTCTAGGCGCGGGCGCGGTGCTTTACTCGGGGTGCCACGAGCAAGACTGTCACTACATCACCGGCCAGCGGGTTGGTGCCAGGCGTGCTGACCGGTTGCTCAAAACGTTTGGCAAGATGGGGATGACGCCGGGCCGTTTCCGCATCGAATGGATCAGCGCGGCCCAGGGTGACAAGTACGCGCGCGTGCTCAACGAGATGCAGGAAACACTGGACTCGATTCCCAAAGAGCAATTGTTGGAGGAGATCGAACGGATGCGTCCCAGGATGGAGAAACGCGCCCGCCGGATGCGCGAGGCGCCACGAGTCGAGGAAGCGTTGGCGTATGCGGATCGCCTCGCAGCAGCGATGATGAAAGGCGAGGACTGATTTTTTGGGGGGAAATGTGAGTATAATCAGGCCGGTCAAGATACCAGGATGCGATGGAACGGAGGCAGGGAAATGAACACAGGCGTCGAGAGGCAAACAGAACAAATCTTTTTGTCACTTCCCCGCGAGGAGAGAAAGACCATCATCAGTCACGGGGCTGCCTTCAGGCTGTCCCATTTGAGGAAACGGCTCTTTCTTGCCGAGAGCAAGGTGCGGCACTTGAAAGAGAAATACAATGTTAGCCTGGCCCAATTGGATGCAGACGGACTGGCCGACGATGCCGGCTACGAGATGCACGAAGACTACATTATGTGGCACCATTGGGCTGCGGTTGCCGACGAGACCCAAAAGGACATTGCTTCCCTGGAGGAAATAACACAACAAGGTCTCTATCTCTACCCCTCCCTATCACAAGCACGTTGAGAGGAAAGAGAACCTACAACCATCATTTGAAACCTGTCTGGAAGAGGTGATGAAGGTCATACTCCGTGGACATGATTGACTGATGATTTGCTTCAGGAGATGACCCGATGGCTGGTTACGATCTACAATTTATCCATGTCCGACACATCAGATTGTGGGAGATTATGGCATAATGAATCATAGCAGTCGACGTGAGACCTTTGCTGACAAAGTTCGCACCTCCCCTGGCGGCGAAAAACTAACGTACTGCTTCTCCTGCGGAACCTGTACGGCCGCCTGTCCCATCGCGTGGGTGGAAGAGAAATACAACCCGCGCCGGATCATCACGATGGTGATGCTGGGGATGAAAGAGCAGGTTCTGTCCAGCCCGGTTATCTGGCTCTGCTCGGCCTGCGACGTCTGCTACCGGCGCTGCCCCCAGGGTATACGCATCTCTGATCTGATGAAGGCCATCCGCAGCGTGGCTATCCGTGAGGGGTACGAGCCGGTAAGAGCCGTTGCCCAGGTGAACGAACGGGCATGTGCAGGTTGTGGCATGTGTGCTCAGGCTTGCCCCTACGAAGCCATCGAGTTGATGCCCAGGTGGGTGACGATACAACAGACGCTGAGACAACAGAGAGCCTTGCCCCAGGTGGACAAGTTTCTCTGCCAGGGGTGTGGCATCTGCACTACCACCTGCCCAGTCTCTGCCATCAGTCTGATAGACGCCGGCGACGACACGATCGTCGCTCAGATCAGAGAGTTCGCAGAAGAGACGGGGAACGGAGGAGAATGGAGAATGGAGAATGGAGAGTGAACGAGATTGGGAACCCAGGATCATGGTCTTTTTATGCGATTGGTGCTTGTACTCTGAACTTGATCGGGCTGACATTGCCGGGGTTCAGGAACAGCCCAACGTTCGGATCGTAAGGATTCCTTGCCTGGGGAGGATGGACCCAATGCACGTCTTGATGGCCTTGCAGGAAGGCATAGACGGTGTGCTGGTAGCCGGTTGTCACCTGGGGGACTGCCACTACAAAAGGGGCAACCTGATGGCAGAGAACAGGATCGCCGTCCTGCAAACGGTCCTGAAAGCCGCCGGAGTGATGAAAGGGAGAGTGAGATTCGCCCACATCTCGACCGCGGAAAGGGGCATATTGCCTCGTCTGATAAAAGAGGTGCAGGAAGAAGTAAAGGCGCTGGGCCCGATTGAGCGGCTCTGGATGGTTTAGTGGTTGGAGATTGGGGAGGAGTAAGGTTTAGGAGACAAGATGATAAAGTCCTCTGAGGATAACAACGGCAAGGTCGGTGCGGCGCTGGTCGTTGGTGCTGGCATTGGAGGCATCCAGGCGTCGCTCGACCTGGCGGAGGCCGGCTTCAAGGTATACCTGCTGGACAAAAGCCCCGCCATCGGCGGCACGATGGCGCAACTCGACAAGACGTTCCCCACCAACGACTGCGCCATGTGCATCCTTTCGCCCAAGTTGGTCGAGTGCGGCCGGCACCTCAACATTGAGGTGATGACCTACGCCGAACTGGAGAGCGTCGCCGGCGAGCCGGGCAACTTTACGGCGCGCGTGCGCCAGAAGCCGCGCTACGTCGTCGTGGATGAATGTACCGGCTGTGGCGACTGCGCGGCAGTCTGCCCCATCACCCGCCCCGACCAATTCAACGTCGGCTTGTCCGAGCGGCAAGCGGTCTACAGGCTCTACCCGCAGGCGATACCCAACGCCTACGTCATCGAAAAGCACGGGCGCGCTCCCTGCCGTGACGCCTGTCCCACCGGGCAGCGGGCACAGGGTTACATCGCGCTGATCCGCGAGGGTCGCTTCGCCGACGCTTACCGCGCGATCAAGGAAGACAACCCCTTTCCCGCGGTCTGCGGGCGCGTGTGCAACCACGTGTGTGAGGACGTTTGCTCGCGGGGGCAGGTGGACGAGCCGGTCAGCATTATGCGGCTCAAGCGTTTCGTCACCGACTGGGCTTTCGAGCATCCTGAAGAGTGTGGGGGCGTGGGGGTGTGGGAGCGGCCGGAGGTCGAACCGACGGGCAAGCGTGTGGCCATCGTCGGCTCCGGCCCGGCCGGCTTGACCGTGGCCCAGGACCTCAGACTCAAGGGGCACGACGTGACGGTCTTCGAGGCGCTGCCCGTGGCCGGCGGTATGATGCGCGTGGGTATCCCCGCGTACCGGTTGCCCCACGACCTGTTGCAGCGCGAGATAGACGAGATCATAGACCTGGGCATTGAATTGAAACTGAACACTCGGGTGGACGACGTAGTGGCGCTCAAAGACGACGGTTACAGCGTCGTCTTCGTGGCCATCGGTGCTCACGCCGACGTACAACTCTCCATCCCTGGCGTTGACCGGCCGCAGATGCTGTTGGCGAACGATTTCTTGCGCGACGCCAGTCTGGGGCGACACCCCGACCTGATGGGCAAGCAGGTGATCGTGCTGGGCGGCGGCGACGTGGCGATGGATGCGGTCTGCACGGCGTTGCGCATCGGCACAATGCAAGCCGATGAGAACGGAGGTGATCCTCCCGAGGTGCGAATTGCCTATCGCCGCACCGAGGCGGAGATGCCGGCCCGGGAGGACGAGATCCGCCAGGCCAAAGAAGATGGTGTGATCTTGAACTGGCTGGTCTCGCCGGTGGAGGTGGTGGCTGACGGGGAGGGCAACGTCTGCGGTTTGAGTTGCATCCGCATGGAACTGGGCGAGCCGGACGAGAGCGGGCGTCGCCGTCCGATCCCCATCGAGGGATCCGAGTTCCTGATGGACGCCGACGTGGTCATTTCGGCCATCGGCGCCCGGCCCAACCTGGAGTGCATCCCGGAGAGCATTGAGCGGACCTCCAACAGTCGTCAGATCGCTGTGGACGAGAGCACGATGATGACCAACGTCGAGGGTATCTTTGCCGCTGGCGACGCGGTGACGGGGATGGCCTTTGTGGTGAACGCCATCGGCGCCGGGCACAAGGCCGCGCGGGCGATGGATGCCTACCTGCGGGGCGAGCCAATGCCCGGCCCAGAGCCCCAACTGCCAGTAGCCGAGTTGACCGAGGAGGACATTGCCCGCAAGCGGGCCGCCGGGCAGATCGTGGCAGGCCGCCGCCCTCATACTCTGGAAGTGTCGCCGGACGAGCGCATTCACAGCCTGTGCGAGGTCTGCAAACCGATGACCGAGGAACAGGCCATCGCCGAAGCAAATCGCTGCTTGCAGTGCGGCGTCTGCTCCGAGTGCAATCAATGTGTCTACGCCTGCCAAAAGCACTGCATCGACCACGATATGCGCGAGGAGATCCTCGAACTGAACGTGGGCGCGGTCGTGCTGGCGCCGGGGTCGGAGCCGATGCCCGGCGACATCCGGCCCGAGTTGGGGTACGGGCGGCTGCCCAACGTCGTCACCAGCATTGAGTTCGAGCGTATGCTCTCAGCCTCCGGGCCGTGGGGTGGCGTAGTGCAGCGCCCCTCCGATGGCGCACACCCGCGCAAGGTGGCCTTCATCCAGTGCGTCGGCTCCCGCGACATCTCGTGTGACCACGGATACTGCTCCTCGGTCTGCTGCATGTACGCCACCAAGGAAGCCGTCATCGCCAAGGAGCACGCCCCTGACGTCGAGCCGACCATTTTCTACATGGACGTTCGTTCCTTCGGCAAGGGGTTCGAGCGTTACATTGAGCGGGCGGAAGCAGAGTACGGCGTGCGCTACGTGCGCAGTATGGTCAGCACGATCACGGATGTGCCGGGGACGGGCAACTTGCGGGTCAGGCACGCCACCGCCGACGGCAAGAACGTCGAAGAAGTGTTCGACCTGGTGGTGCTCTCGGTGGGTCTGCGGCCACCGGAGGGTATGCGGGAACTGGCAGAACGGCTGGGGGTGGGGTTGAACGAATACGGCTTCGCCGAGTCGCCCTCTTTCGGGCCGGCGCAGACGACGCGGGCGGGCATCTTTGTCGCCGGCCCGTTCAGCGAGCCCAAGGACATCCCGGAGACGGTGGTCGAGGCTTCCTGCGCGGCGGCGCAGGCCTCAGCGCTGCTGGCCAACGCGCGCGGCACGTTGACGGAGGAGCGCGTCTGGCCGGAAGAGCGCGACGTGAGCGACGAAGACCCCCGGGTGGGCGTCTTTATCTGCCACTGCGGCATCAACATCGGCGCTGTGGTGGACGTGCCCGAGGTGGTCGAGTATGCCACGGGGTTACCCGATGTGGTCTACGCCGAGGAAAATCTGTACACCTGTTCGCAGGACACGCAGGAGCGCATTCGAGAACTGATCGAGGAGCACGGGCTGAACCGGGTAGTGGTGGCCTCCTGCACGCCGCGCACGCACGAGCCTCTGTTCCAGGAGACGATTCGCGGAGCCGGGCTCAACCCACACCTGTTCCAGTTGGCCAACATCCGGGAGCAGGACTCGTGGGTACACCGGGACAACCACAAGAGCGCGACGGAAAAGGCCAAAGAACTGGTGCGCATGTCAGTGGCCAAGTCACGGCAACTGTGTCCTCTTGATCGTGGCCTTTTCGACGTGAACCACCACGCGCTGGTCATCGGCGGCGGGTTGGCCGGGATGACAGCAGCACTCTCCATCGCCGGGCAGGGATTTGAGGTGACGCTGGTCGAGCGAGAGGCGGAGTTGGGAGGGAATTTGCGACATATCTTTGTGCCGTTACCGACCGACCAATCTACCAATCTACCAATCTACCAATCTACCGATCCCCAGGCATTGCTACGGCGAACCATCGAGGAGGTGTCGGCCAATCCGCGCATTTCGGTGCTGACCGGCGCTGAAGTCGTGGACATGGGCGGGTACGTGGGGCAGTATCGCACTCAGGTAGCCCTGGCCGATGGACGTCAGGAGGAGATTCAGCACGGTGTAATCGTGGTGGCGACGGGCGCACGAGAAATTGAGCCACAGGAGTACCTCTACGGCGAGCATCCTGGAGTTGTAACACAGCGGGAATTGGAAGAGATGCTGGTACATTGGGAAACTGGTAAATTGGTAAATTGGGAAGCCGGGCCATCTACCAATCTACCAATCTACCAATCTACCAATCTACCAACCAGTGTCGTGATGATCCAGTGCGTGGGCTCCCGCGACGAGCAGCACCCCTATTGCTCACGGGTATGCTGCACGGAGGCAATCAAAAACGCGCTGGTGATCAAGGAGCGTAACCCAGAGACACAGGTGTATATCCTCTATCGCGACATCCGCACCTTCGGCTTCAAGGAACGTTACTACCGGGAGGCACGGCGGCAGGGTGTGATCTTTCTCCAATACGATAAGGATCAAAAGCCAGAGGTGAAGGCCATCCCCCCATCCCTCCATCCCTCCATCTCCCCATCTCCCCATCTCCAGGTGGACGTGGTGGTGCAGCCGGAGGGGGAGACATTTACGCTTGGTGCGGATCTAGTCGTGCTCAGCGCTGGCATTGAGCCGAACGTGGACAACGAAGCATTGGCCCAACGGCTCAAGGTGCCGTTAAACGAGGATGGTTTCTTCCTGGAGGCGCACGTCAAGTTGCGACCGCTGGACTTTGCAGCAGATGGGGTGTACTTGTGTGGATTAGCACACTCGCCGCATTTTCTGGACGAGGCGATTGCGCAGGCGCAGGGCGCGGCGGTGCGCGCGGTCAGCCTGCTCTCCAGAGACCAACTGGATGCAACGCCGATTGTCGCCTGTGTTGATCCACTTTTGTGCACAGCCTGCGGGCTTTGCGTTGAAGTCTGTCCTTATGGTGCCCGCGTGCTGGAGCCAGGCGCAACGTATGCTGAAGTGATCGAGGTGCTGTGCCAGGGCTGTGGAACGTGCATCACCGCCTGCCCCAACAAGGCCAGTCAGCAGAAAGGGTTCGGGACAGGCCAAGTTTATCAGATGTTGGACGCGATGAGCGGCGCTTGGTGATTGATAGAGGGAAGAAACAATGAAAACTATAATACCGGTTGAGAACAACGATACACTGGCCGCCGTGCGTGGTTTCCTCAGGCAGTTGTTGGAGGCCGAGGTGGTTGATGCGCTACTGGTGCCGATGGAGACCCCCGCCGGCGCCATTACCCCTGCACTGGTAGCCGATCCCGACCTGCTGGACGCGGCCAACCCGCTGGCCCCGGTGATGGGACTCAACGCAGCGCGTGTCACAGGTCAAGTTTCAATCCGCGAGCCACGGGGACACATCGGCGTGGTGCTGCGCCCGTGCGAACTGCGGGCACTGGTGGAACTGGTCAAACTCAAGCAAGCCAGCCTGGACGATCTGGTGACCATCGGCGTGGACTGCCTGGGCGCCTACGACGTGCCGGTCTACAACGGGATGCAAGCGGACGGCGGGGTGAATCTGGCGGCGTACCTGGCGACCGCCCGGAGCGGCGAACTGGCCCCGCAGGAAGGGTACGCTTTCCGTGACGGGTGCCAGATGTGCGAGAAGCCTCACGTAGGAGATTGCGGATTGCGGATTGCGGATTGCGGATTTCCGACTATCACGCTAGAATTGTTCGGCGCGGATCTGACTACTGGCATCCCGGTGCATCTGTCCGACGATGTAGGGGCAAGGCTTGCCCTTGCCCCAGTGGAGGATGGCGGACAGCGGGCAGGGGTGGTGGACAAGGTGATCGCGGCCCACACCCAGGTGCGCGATGAGCGCTTTGCCGAGATGCGCCAGCGACTCGAGCATGAGGGCGTCGAAGGGGTCTTGGCTGCCTGCGTGCGCTGCCACAACTGTATGACCGTCTGTCCAATCTGCTACTGCAAGACCTGTCTCTTCAAGAGCCCGACCTTTGACCACGAGCCGATGCAGTACGTGAACTGGGCACGACGCAAGGGGGCCTACCGGCTGCCGGCCGATACGACGCTCTTTCATCTGACACGGCTCAACCACATGGTACTCTCTTGCGTCGGCTGCGGGATGTGCACCAGCGACTGCCCGGCAGAGTTGCCGGTGGGACTGGTCTTCCGCACCATCGGACAGGAAGTCCAGGAAGCGTTCGATTACGTGCCTGGTCGCAGCGTCGAGGACCCACTACCAATGATCACCTTCCGCGAGGATGAGTGGATGGAAGTGGGCGAGGAGTAGGAAGCAACAATGAGTGGACGAGGAACAACGCAGAAGAGAGCCAACGAGCGTGAGATCGTGCTCGAACGCGCGATGGTGACGCGCCACTATATCATGACCTGGGACCTCGACCGCTGTGTGGGCTGCCAGATTGGGCCGCTGGTCTGCCCCAAGGAGGCCGTCATCCACGTGGAGGGCGAGATCGTGGACGGGTATCTGGCGCAAAGGCCGTCGGTGGACATTGACCCGGAAAAGTGCGTGCTGTGCGGTATATGCGAGGTAATGTGTCCCAAGAACGCCATCACGCTGACCATCAACGGCGAGCGCGAGAACCCGGTGTTAGTCTACGGGGCGTTCCCGGATCTGATCCAGTCCACGACGTTCGACAAGAAAAAGTTCGACTGGAGCCGGAAGGACTTTGTAATTGACAACTGCCCGACCAATGTCATCAGTTACGACGAGGGGCAGGATACGCTGGTGGTGGACGATGAGCACTGTATCCGCTGCCGCCAATGTGAGATCGCAAGCCGGGGCACGTTCCGGGTGGTGCAGCCCTGGCAGGGCCAGGTGGAACTGCGGCGCGAAAAGTGCGTCGCGGGCTGCCTGGCCTGCGCCGACATCTGCCCCACCCGCGCGTTGCACGTCAACGACGAGGGCGAGTTGGTGCTGGCCGACTATTACTGCATCAAGTGTGGCGCGTGTATGCAAGTCTGCCCGGTCAAGCCCGAGTACGAGGAACAAGAGTTCACCTTCGAGTCGCAGGGCGTGACCAAGACCATAACCCGCACGCGCATCACCAACGCCGGCGAACTGCCCGTCTGGGTCGAGCGATGGCGCGTGCGCCACGAGCCGGTGCAGAGCGCGGCGTGGATCGAGGCGCTGAGCAAGATGGCCGACGACAAGGCCGGCGCAGTCGAAATTAACAGCAAGCGGGCGCTCAAGCGGCGTGACCTGTTGAAGGCGCTGGCGGGGGGGAGAGCGTTGGTGGGAAAAGGTGTTTCTAGTCAAGAATGAACCACGCCCAAAAGCGTATCCAGGAGTTGACGCAAGGAAATCAAGTTGGCGAGCACAAAGCGAGCACCGGGCAAAGTTGTCCGTGGTGGAGATTGGTCTGTCCACGCTAGAGGAATTAGCCGATATTCACCGTTATCCAGTTGGATTTTGACCAGATGTGTGTCTTACCCCTTTCTGTGATGCTGCACGAGGGGGAAGGATTGTCCCTGCAGCGGATGAGCGGGATGGGTGATACACACCGACGCAGAATGTGCGTTAATGTGTGTATCTATTGAACGATTTCCTCAATTCGTTGTAGTGTTCCAC
>JADHWW010000158.1 GCA_016783285.1 Anaerolineae bacterium | reverse complement strand
CTGTAGAACTCCACTGGCACCAACGGAGTTCCCTCTGGCGGCAGATAGAAGTACAATAGCCAACCGCTAAGGACAGACCAGATAGCCGTGCTGCCCAGCGTCACCAGGCCATAGGATATATCGATTCTTACAGGCGGGCGCTTTTTGCCCACGAATGTTGAATTTGTGGTCGAGGCTGTTTGTGTGCGGGCCTTCTTGACCGACTTCTGTTGAAGGCGACCCATCTAGTTATCGTCAATTGCCGTGGTGGACCGCTGCTGGTCGAGCCATTCGTCCAGGTCAGTCTTCCTGATCCGCCACATCCTGGGGCCAACCTTGTACGCCGGCAGGCTTCCCTCTTTGATCCAACGGCGCACTGTCTGGACGGAAACCCGCAGCAGGCCCGAGATTTCCTGCGGGTTAAGAAAGGATTGTTCCTCTGTCGAATTTGCAGATAACGTAGACATAGTACACCCTCACGGAAATAGTTAAACAACACTGGCCGTCAGAAACAGCAACAGTGTATCATAAAATATGAGAATCTTCCATAGGACGTTGGTACTATTGGGATGGAAAGCACAGACCTCCGAGGTTTTCCAAACCTCGGAGGTCTGAATTCGTCTTACACTACGACATTCACCAGTCGCCCCGGCACGTAGATGACCTTGCGGATCACCTTGTCTCCGAGGTGTCGCTGGATGTTTGCGTCGGCGAGGGCGGCCTCTCGCGCTGCCTCTTCGGTGATACCGGCGGGCACCTCCAGGTGTGCCCGCAACTTGCCGTTGATCTGCACCACCAGCGTGATCACCTCCTCGGCCGCCAGGTCGGCGTTGAACTGTGGCCAGGATTGTTGATGGACGCTGTAGGGCTGGCCGGTGCGCGCCCACAACTCCTCGGCGATGTGCGGGCAGCAGGGGGCCAGCAGCAAGAGCAGTGTCTCGATGGCTTCCTCCCAGGCGGGGGTGTCGTAGACCGGCGTTCCCTGCGCCTTGATCAGCGCGTTGGTGAATTCCATCAGCCCGGCGACGATGGTGTTAAAGGCGAAGTCCTCCATGTCGTCGGTGATGCGCTTGATCGTCTTATGTGTCCAACGACGCAGGTTGGCAACCTGCTTGTCCGTGGGGGAACCCTCCGTCCCCACCCCGCTTCGGGGGGGTTGGGGGGGGTACTCCAGCACCAGGCTCCAGACCCGGTGCAGCCAGCGATAGACCCCCTCAATGCCGTGGGAGTCCCACGGCCCGCCCTGCTCCCAGCGCCAACCGAACATCAGGTAGCCACGCAGCGTATCGGCCCCGTACCGCTCCACCAGGTCGTCGGGGGCGACGACGTTGCCCCGGCTCTTGGACATCTTCTCGCTGTCCTCGCCCAGGATGATGCCCTGGTTGCGCAGGACGGTCATCGGCTCGTCGAGGTCCACCACCCCCATATCTCGCATAGCCTTGGTGAAGAAGCGGGTGTAGATCAGGTGCATGGTGGCGTGCTCGATGCCGCCGGTGTAGACGTCCACCGGCAGCCAGTAGGCGGCTTCGTCAGGGTCAATGGGAGTGGAGCCGGCGTGGGCCGGCTCGCCCTCTTTGTAGTATGGGCTCAGGTAGGCGTAATTGTACCAGGAGGAGCAGGCGAAGGTGTCCATCGTGTCCGTCTCGCGGGTGGCCGGGCCGCCGCACTTGGGGCAGGTGGTGTTTAGGAATCCTTCGTGGTATCTTAGCGGGCTCTCGCCAGTGGGCAGGAACTCGGCGTCCTCCGGCAGCAGCACCGGCAGGTCCTCGTAGGGGACGGGGACGATGCCGCACTCGTCGCAGTAGATCATAGGGATGGGCGCGCCCCAGTACCGCTGGCGGGAGATCAGCCAATCGCGTATGCGGTAATTGACGGCGAACTCGCCGGTGCCCTGTTCCTCCAGCCATTCGGTCACCTTGTGGACCGCCATGTCGCCCGGTGTGCCGGTGAAGGGGCCGGAGTTGATCATCGTGCCGTACTCGTGGTGGAACAGTACGTCGTGATAGAAGGGCAGGTTGTTGAGCATTTCCATGGTGGTACGGTTGTGACTCACCGGTGGGTAGATTTCCTTGCAGCGAGTCAGTATCTCGCGGTCGGTTTCCACGGAGTTGAATTCCTGAATACCGTCATCAAAGATGAAGACCCAGCGTGCGCCGACGATCTCATTCCAGTTGTTGGGTAGGAGATAATCTTGCATCAGTTCGATGTGACGGTCTGTCTGCTGGTCGCCGTGCAGCGTGACGTATAGTCCCTCGCCCACGTCACCCACCGGCCCGGCCTCGAATTCGATACCCTCGGCTCGTAGCACGTCGGCCAATCCCTCCCGCACGGAGCCGGGGAACACCAGGCTCTTGGCGACTCCGTCGGGCCGATCAATGACCGGGATGATGGGCAGGCCGAACTTGAGCGCAAACTCGAAGTCCCGCTCGTCGTGGGACGGGACGGCCATGATGGCCCCGGTGCCGTAGGTCATCATCACGTAGTCGGCGATCCATAAGGGGATGCGCTCGTTGTTGACCGGGTTGACCGCGTAAGCGCCGGTGAAGACGCCGGTCTTTTCCTTCTCGGTGGACAAACGCTCGATCTCGCTCTGACGGGCGGCCTGACGTTTGTATTCTTCCACCTCCTCCTGGAATTGCGGCGCGGTCAGTTTGTCCACCAGCGGGTGCTCTGGTGCCAGCACCATGAAAGTCGCTCCCCAAAGAGTGTCCGGCCGGGTGGTGAAAACGACGATGGGGTCATCCTGCTCGGAGAGGAAGGTGACGTCGGCCCCCTCGCTACGGCCAATCCAGTTAGTCTGCATCGTGACCACCCGCTCGGGCCAATCAATCTTTGAAAAGTCCAGCAGCTCATCGGCGTAGTTGGTGATGCGCCAGAACCACTGCTCCAGTTCCTTCTTGATGACGGGCGTGCCACACCGCTCGCAGTGGCGATCCTCCCCCCAGACCTGCTCCCGGGCCAGGGTGGTGTTGCACTTGGGGCAGAAGTCCACCGGGGACTTCTTGCGATAGGCCAGACCCATATCGTACAGTTTCAGGAAGAACCACTCGGTCCAGCGATAGTAGCCCGGCAGGCAGGAGATGGCCTCTCGCTCCCAGTCGAACATAGCCCCCATGCTTCTAAACTGCCGCTGCATGTTCTCAATGTTGGACAACGTCCACTTATGGGGATGGATGCCGCGCTGGATGGCGGCGTTCTCGGCTGGCAGGCCAAAGGCGTCGAACCCGATCGGGAAGAGGACGTTGTAGCCCCGCATGCGTTTGTAGCGGGCGCGGACGTCGGAGGGCGACATTGCATACCAGTGGCCGATGTGCAGGTCACCGCTGGGGTAGGGGAGCATGGTCAGCGCGTAGTGCTTGGGTTGGCTGTGGTCAATCACGGAACGGTAGAGTTGATCTTCCTCCCATTTTTTCCGCCATTTCAGTTCGATCTTTTGGGGTACATAAGAATCAGCCATGTGTGCCTCCTGTTTGGTTTCGTTTCTGGTTCTTGTTGCATGTCCTGGCACTGCCTGGGCCACAGCACCCTGTACTCTTCTCTCCTTGCTCCTGCTACCCAGGTTCGATCTTCTGGTATGCGTGTGTACTCTTTTCCTTGCGTATCTGCACCATCTATGATAACATAGAGGCCAGCCACTCCATCCACGGGAGCGTCATGTGAGTGAACAGACTGCGATCTTCGTTACATATGAGGACTTCGCCCCGGTCGTGCGGGCTGTGTTTGATGATCTGGACATGCAACAGTTGGCAATCTTCCGCCGACTGTCGGGAGCACAGCGGATCCAGCAGGCATTCGACCTGTGTGACTGGGCACATTCGTTGATAATTGCCTCTATTCGTAGCCGATATCCCCATATTAGCGAAGTCGAACTGGCGGAGCGTCTTCGCTGTCGTGTGTCTGGGAGTCACATGTCATGAATCGCCAGAGATATCGGGACTTTGCCCGGTCGGTGATCGAGACGCTGGAGTCGCTTGGTTTTGTGTATTTCATCGGCGGCTCATTTGCCAGTATGTACTACGGTGAGATGCGCACGACCCAGGATATTGACATCGCAGTTGTCCTGCCTCTGGAAGAAGCGAACCGTTTTGTCCAGGCTTTTCAAGCACAGGGCTATTACGCTGATCTCGAGGCAGTGGTTGATGCTCTCGTCTACCGTCAGCCGTTCAATATCATTGATGTCGAGAGTGGGTTCAAAGCGGACATCTTCCTGGTTGATCCTGACGAACCCACTGAACTGGAGCGGTCGGCTATGGCCCGGAGGCGGCGAGAGATGTATGACCCAGACACCGGGGCCGCGACCTACCTCTACGCACCCGAAGATGTGATCATCTACAAACTCAAGTACTACCTCTCGGGCCGGATAGACAAGCACCTGCGGGATATTGCCGCTATGTTGACGGTTCAGGGCGATGATCTTGACTCTGAATACATAGAACAGTGGGCTGCCCGCATCGGTGCGACCGACCTGTGGCACGCGCTGGTGGGCGAATACCACCGCCGCATTCGGGCACAGGCCACGCCCGAATAGTCTCCCGTCAGCCTCTGTTTACCTCCTGCGCCTCCTGTCTCCGCCACAACAGCCGGTTATCTTCCATCGTAGTTGTCGCTTTCCCCGCCCGCTCCAGCGAGGAGAGAGCGGCAAGGATGGTCGTCCGGGTGAGGAAGTAGGCGGTCGCCGTTGCCAGACGAAGCCCGAAGTGATCGGCCACCCGCTGAACCAGGGCCGGCGTTTCCTGCGGCTCCTCCAGTGCCGCGTAGACCTGCTCCCGCACCTCCTCCAGGCGTGCCCGGTTGGCGGCGCAAATCTGCTTGATCTCCGCGCCGGAGGTGTAGGCCGGGCCGTGGCCCGGCGCGAAGTGGGCGTAGGGCAGGTCTGGCAGTCGCTCCAGTGTCTCCAGCGAGGCGTCCACATCCACGCAGAAGGTCACCTTGTGCTTCTGGAGCGTCTCCGCCGGGAAGAGAGCGTCGGCGCAGAAGAGTACCTCTCCCACCGCCACCCCCACCTGGTTGAGAGAGTGGCCTGGCAGTGGTGTCACCTCCACCTGGAACGGACCAATCTCCAGCGGCCCTGGCTCCAAGATGTGGTCAATCCGGCATGGCCTGGCCAGCGTGAACTTGTGGCGCAGTTCCCCGATGGGTGCTGCACCACCGAAGAGATAAAGCGGCTCAATGATGGGGTGCTCCATCATCGCGGCCTCCAGCGCGGGGGCGTAGATCGGCATCCCCAGACGGCGCTGTAGGAAGTAGGCGCCACCAAAGTGGTCGACGTGGGCGTGGGTGATGACTACGGCTTCGAGGGAGGCCTCCGCCTTCTCGACGGCGCGCAACGCCCGCCGGGCGGTGTCCTTGTCCAGTCCTGCGTCAATCAGCAGCCCCTTCCTGTCCTGCACGACCAGTCCCATATTGGAGCCGCCCCGCAGGTGGAAGATGCCAGATGCCAGTTCCACTCGTTCCACCTTACTTCCCCCTTCTCCTCTCTTCCACCAGCGTCATCCAGCCAAAGCGATCCTCCAGTTCCCCTCTGATAATGCCGAAGAACTGCTTCTGCAGGTGAGCCGTCACTGGCCCGCGCTGCCCCTCGCCCACCGGGATACTGTCTATTGAGCGAATGGGGGTGATTTCCGCCGCTGTGCCGGTAAAGAAGGCTTCGTCGGCCAGGTAGAGCATCTCGCGGGCGATCATTTGCTCCTGCACCGCGTATCCTAAATCGCGCGCCAACTCGATGACGAATGCCCTGGTGATGCCTGCCAGGAGCGATGCCGCCAGTGGCGGCGTGTAGAGCACGCCGTCTTTCACGATGAATATGTTCTCCCCGCTGCCTTCACTGACGTAACCAGCGACGTTTAGCGCGATACCCTCTGCAAAACCCCTGTCGTGGGCCTCCATCGCGATCAATTGCGAGTTGATGTACTGTCCGCCTATCTTGGCCAGCGCCGGGAGGGTATTCGGAGCCATACGCTGCCAGGTGCTCACCCCGGCGTCAATTCCCTCCTTTAGCGCTTCTTCGCCCAGGAACTCCCCCATCGCTATTGTGCCGATGGTCACTTCGACGGGGCAGGGTCTTGGATCGAGAGAGATCACGTCCACGCCACGAAAGACCAGCGGGCGGATGTAGCAGGACTGGAGTTCGTTGGCCCGAATCGTCTCCAGGATGGCCTGGGAGATCTCATCCGGTTTGTATGGGATCGGCATGCGGTAGACCTTGCACGAGTCGAACAGTCTGCGCACGTGGAGTTCCAGGCCGACTACTGCCGGGCCACGGGAGGTGCCGTAGGCGCGGATCCCCTCGAAGACGCTGGATCCGTAGTGCAGCGCGTGGGCGAAAACGTGCACCTGCGCCTCATTCCAGGGCACCAACTTGCCGTTGAACCAGATCCAGGGTGTAGGTTTGATGCTCATGCTGTTTTGCCCCTCCCTAATTATACAAAATCCCCTTCGTCTCAGGGACGAAGGGGCACTCCGTGGTACCACCCTGATTGGAGAGCACATCCCAGATGGACAGGACGCCTCCCGCTCTTGGCCTGTTAACGGGGGCCAGTCGTCACCGGCTAATAACTGGTCGTTTGTTGCTAGATGTTCGCTTTCGCCGGCGCGGCTCCCAGGCGAGTTCGGCCTTGTGGGGCGCTCCCCCTGGGCGCCGGTTGCCGGGCTTCCACCTGGTTTTTCCCGGCTCGCTGCGGGGATGGCCTACTGCTCCTGTTCGTTGCCTTTCAATGTGACGAGGTGGACCCGGAGGGACTCGAACCCTCGACCCCCACAATGCCATTGTGGTGCGCTCCCAACTGCGCTACGGGCCCACGCTGAGGTGATGCTGGTGGAGCTGAGGGGACTCGAACCCCTGACCTCTACAGTGCGATTGTAGCGCTCTCCCATCTGAGCTACAGCCCCAAGACCACCTACCCTAATTCTACTCCAGATATGGAGAGATGTCAAGGTTTGACACGACACGCCCGATTCCACTGGTCAAGTAATGACAATTGATTGGACGAGCGACGGCGACGTGGGGGGCGTCGTCGCTCTGGCCGACCGCAATGTTTATGCTCTTTGTTCAAAAAGCATCTTTGTAAGACCTCTTCGCTCGGTGAAAAGCCTATCGAGCAGACGCGTAAGAGGTAGACAAACTCTTTGGCACGCGATTGTCATAGGAGGGACTGGCTCACCTTCTTTTCGGTTTCTAGGGCTCGTCAATCTCAAAATAACTGCCGAGGCCAAACGGTTGACGAGTATACTGATATACTTGACTTTTGTGAGTTTGAAGCCGTGTTTCTCCATGATAGTTTGATAATAGCCGACTGGCCTTACAGCCCATGATGCGCCAACCTTTACTTTGTCAGATGTATCTTCAAACAGGAAGGCCTTTTCCTTGGTAACTCTACAGATTTCTCGCATAAGACTGGTAAGCATTTTTTCGTCTGTATTGTGCTGCAATACGGTGACAGTATATGTGATATCCACGCTCTTATCTTCAAATGGTAAGGTCACACCGTCTGTAAGAACAAGTTCGACATCGGGAAGTATGGCTTGTAAGTTTCGGGTGGCAAGACCAATCATTTTCCAGGATATATCGCAACCCACCAGTCTCTTTGGACTGGCACTATGTACTACTTCCAAATTCCCACCAGGCCCACAGCCAACTTCTAAGACCGATTTGTCCCGAAAGTTAATCTCCATAAACTCTTCGAGAAATCTTGCGCGCTTATATCTATAGAAGGGTGTGTCATCTCCAGCTACGAGGTTCCGTAAGCCGCGGGCCTGGATTCTCTCCGCAACTTCCGTCCAGTAAGTGCGAGGATGATATCCCATTGCTCATTTCCTCTGTCTACGTTATTCTCTTTGCTGTCTCATTCGCAAAGCCAGCCTGGCCGGGGGCCGCGAGAATTCTACCCCAGAATGGAGAGATGTCAAAGTTGACACATCTCTGCCGTGGTGGTTTATTCCCCTATTTCCTCCAGCAGCGTCTCTAGTTCGGCCAGTGTAGTGACGCGGGATGCCCAGACCACGAAGGTGTACAGGTTGAGGCTGCGAGCGTGCAATTCCCGCACCGCCGGCCCGGTGGGGTCCGCTCCCGCCGCGCCGGGCTTGTCGGCGTAGGCCCCGTGGAAGGCGAAGTAGGCCTGGTTCAGTTTGCGCATGTAGTAGCCGTGGGCGACGAATTCCTGCCGCCGCTCTTCCATGTAGGCTTCCGCTTCCTCGATCTTTCCCTGTGCCAATAGTTCGTCCGCCCGGACGCGCGTCTCCCGCATCTCCGCGCGGAAGTCGAAGGCAGGTGGTTCAGGTGGTGGAGTCTTATCTTGTGGCTGCTCCGGCGTGGACTCTGGTTCCGGCGGCAGGAGTTCGGGGTAGTAGCGGGCCACCATCCGTCGCCCGGCTTCCTTCCCCACGATGGAAGCCACGGTCTCGTTGATGGTGCGCGCTTCGGGGATGGCGTCGTAGTTCCAGCCCAGCGGGCGCGGCGCCAGGTAATGGTGCGTCCACTCGTGCGCGGTCACCTCAGCCAGCCAGTTGAGGGAACTGCTCTCCAGCAGCATGGCCGGATAGGCCGCCATCCCGCCGATACCGGTCACCAGCGACGAGACATCGAGAGAGGTATCTATCTCTCCCTCGATGGCCTCCCGCCGGGCCACATCCAGTCCATGGCGCAGGCCGAGGCTGAAGATCCTTTCGATATGGTCACGAGGGGAGACGACGAGTAGCAGGGGTAGCGGGGTGAAATGGGCACCGACGGGCGGAAACTCCTGGCCGAGTATACCAAACCCCTCATCCACCAGGATGCAGGCAGTCTGCTCTTCCAGGATTGCTTCGGCGAGCGGTTGGCGAGCCTCCTCCTCCGCGCGCAGTTCGATCATGTGGGCGCGCAACTCGGCTGTTGCCGCTTCGGGATTCTTCACCTCCGGGTCGGTGTAGATACGGTGAATTTCCTGCTCGAACCGCTGAATGTCGGCCACCAGTTCCAGGTAGTCGAGGAAGAAGTCGTGGCGGGCAGGTTCATCCATGTAGTGCTGCGGCGTGGTCAGGCTGTGGGATAGTTTGCCCAGCAGCGCCTTCACTTCCCAGCCGGCGAAGTCGAACCGCTCGCCGGCGAGGATGCGGTTGGCCCGGGTGTCGAAGCTGGCGGGAGGAGGCCCTTCGGCTGCCAAATTTAGCAGCAGTGCGATCAACACCGGTGCCAGTTGCCACCGTTGGACGATCCAACTCAGGAGGCTTCGGAGACTCTCGACCAGTCTTTGAGGAGATGCCATGTGGTCGTATCCACTACTGCCAGGCCCGTAAACGGTACAGCGCGCCACTTGGCCACCGTCGGCCAACGGTTCTCCAGTCGGGCCAGGAAGAGGGTCAGTACCAGTCCGTGTGAGACCACCGCCAACGTCTGCTCAGAGTGCGCCGCTACCACTTCCTTGAGGCAGCGGGTGATGCGTCCGGCAGACTGGTTTGCTGGCTCCAGGCCAGCGATGCTCGTCTCCGGCTCGGCGAAGAGACGTGCGATAACTGTCTCGTAGTCAGGTAGCAGTCGGGGGCGGCGCAGTTCGTGCAGGCAGTCCACAGTTACCAAGGGAATACTCCAGCGACGGGCGGCCGGCTCTGCCGTCTGCACAGCCTTAGGCTCAAGGCTGGAGAAGATCAGTTCTACCTCGCGCCAGAGATTTTGTCGTGCCAGGATGCTGGCCTCGCGCCGACCCTGTTCGGAAAGGGGCCAGCGTTCGGCCGCATCGCCCATCATCTGTGCGCGGGCGTGACGAATGAGGTACAACAGCGCCATGCACCTACCTTTATGGTGATGGGGGGATTTAAGATTTACAGTAAATCCGTCAATCTCAAATCAACAAATCTTAAATCACCCCGGTGATGTAAATTGTAGCAGACGGAGGGCGCTTTGGCAAGCCGCTCAGGTTGCATAAAATCCCCGCTGTGGGTATAATGGCTTTTAGCGGTTAGCAGATAGCAGTCAGTCGGGCGTATATATAGTTCAACGGAGTTCACTATGAATCTAAAAGCGACAGGGAGACTGGTAGCACTGATGTTATTGTTTACCTCAACTGCGTGCGTTCCGATGCCGGTCACGTCTGCATCTCACACGTCTGTACCTCACACATCTGTACCCCTCGTCACTGCTACGGCCCCGGCCCCGGCTTATCCGGCTCCCACCGGTGTTCCTCCATCTCTCACTCCAGAGCCACCCCTGGCTGCGCTGGTCAATGGCCAGTCCATCTACCTGGCCGACTATGAGCGCAAACTGGGCCAGTACGAGGCTTCGTTGCCGGCGCAGGGGATTGATCCTACTAGTTCGGACGGACAGGCTCACCTGGCTCAGGCTCGCGCCTGGATCCTCGATGTGATGATCGAGCAGGTGTTGATCGAGCAGACGGCGGCTGCAGCAGGCGTCGTCACCTCCGATGCTGAGGTGGATGCCTATATGCAGGAGATGATTGCCGAGAGCGGGGGCGAGGAAGCATTCCTGGCCAAACTGGCGGAGTGGGGCGAGACTCGCGAGGATGCCTGGCAGGAAGTACGCGCACAGTTGATCGGAATGGCGATGACACAGCGTGTCGTTGAGGGTGTGTCGGCGACTGCGGAACACGTCCACGCCCGCCACATCCTGTTGGACACCTCTCAGGAGGCGGAGCGCATCCTGGCCCAACTCCAGGCCGGCGCTGACTTCGCTGCCCTGGCCAGCGCCTATTCTCAGGACAGCAGCACCCGCGAAAGCGGGGGCGACCTGGGTTTCTTCCCTCGGGGTATCCTGGTTGCTCCTGAGGTGGAGGAGGCTGCTTTTGCCTTACAGCCCGGTCAATTCAGCGGTGTAGTGATCAGTTCGCTGGGGTATCACATCGTGCAGGTCATTGAGCGCGACCCGGCTCGCTCTGTCGGCCCGGAGAACCTGCGCTTCCTACAGGACCAGGCGGTGCAGGAGTGGATCAAGGGGTTGTGGGGCCAGGCTGTGGTTCAGCGTTTTGTCGAAACGGCCCCCTGAGCGTAGCGCCGCTGTGAACAAGGGGCGGCTGGGGCTTCCTTCCACTTTGTGGGTTGCGGGGTAGGGGTTGGGGGCTGCTGCAAGGAGATCAAACAATGAAGAATGACAAGAGAACCGCGTTTCTTAACGTCCTGACCATGGTGGTGATCGGGACCACGGTATGTCTGGTGGGCTTCTACGGACTCGTCGCCTTCAACGTCTTTAATCCCTTCCCGCCTCCCACCCTTATACCTACGGCCTATTTACCGACGCCAACGGAAACGCCAACGCTGGGCGGTTTGGCTGATGTTCCCACCTGGACGCCTACCAACACCCCGACTATGTCGCCTCCCACAGGCACACCCACGCCCACGCTGACACCGTCGGTCACTCCTACTTTCCCGCCCACCCCCACCTTCCCGTCTACAGCCACACCTACTCCCCGGGTCACGCGCTCCCCATGGCCTTTTACTTGTGAACTATCTCTGGATATGCCGCGGTACGGCTGCAGTTGGACAGGGGTGGCGGGCCACGTGCAGGACCTGGATGACAATCCCCTCATCGGCTATCCGGTGCATATCTGGGGGGCGGGCGTTGATATGGTCGTCTCATCCGGCGCTGATGCACGCTTCAACACCATCTATGGCCATCAGGCTGCCTGGGAACTGTTCTTTGCTCCTGATCCGAGGCCTTTTCAGGTGCACGTGCAACTCCACGACCCCTATCGAGAAGATCATCTCCCCATTTCGGAGGAGATTGTGATTGATATGCCTGGGTATTGCGGTGCGGCCCTGGGCTACGTAGTGTTTACTCAGAACCATTAAGAGAACAACCGGAGGTAGAACGTGGCAGATAAACGTGTGCCCACCGGGATTAAGGGACTTGATGAGATGTTGGACGGAGGCCTTCTGCCCGGCTCGATGGTGCTGGTACGCGGTGCGCCGGGCACGGGTAAGACCTCATTGGCACTCCAGTTCCTCATCCACGGCGCGGCAAAGCACAACGAGCCGGGGCTGCTCATATCCTTTGAGGAATTCCCCAGTTCCCTCTACCGCGACGCCGAGGCTCTGGGCTGGAACCTGAAGGGGCTGGAGGCAAGCGGGAAACTACACCTGATGTTCACTTCGCCGGAGGTTTTCCTGGCTGGCCTGGAGTCCCCCGACAGCCGTCTTAACCAGTTGATCCTCAACGCGAACATCCGGCGGCTGGTGCTCGACAGCGCCACCCATTTTAACCGTCTCACCGATGACGCGCAGGAATTGCGTCGCGTCTACACTTCTGTGGCGAATGGCCTGCGACGGGAGGGAGTCACGGCGATGCTGCTAGGTGAGGAGAGCCGAGTCGGATATCGGCGTGCGGATAAAGGTGGCCTCTTGTTCGTCGTGGACACCATCATCATGCTGCGCTACGTGGAGATTGAGAGCGCTATGCAGCGTGCCATCGTGGTGCTAAAGATGCGGGGCTCTGACCACGCCAAGGAGATTCGCTGCTACGAGATTGGCTCAGGTGGCCTGACGGTCTTGGGTGTTTTCGATGGTCGCGAGGGATTGTTCAGTGGCATTCCGCACCGGGCACTTCCATAGCCGCTAGCAGCCAGCCGTTAGCGGTCAGCGATTTGTCATTTGTTCATTGGGCATTCCCTTGTGGGTACTCTCTACCTGGTCGGTACTCCTATTGGTAACCTGGAGGACATCACCCTCCGCGCTTTGCGTATCCTCAAGGAGGTCACGCTCATCGCTGCGGAGGACACCCGCCGTGCTCG
>JADHWW010000060.1 GCA_016783285.1 Anaerolineae bacterium | reverse complement strand
CGCCGTCGCGCACCACGCCGGCCCCAGGCGGACAGGCTGCCTCCACCGCCACCGCGATTTCTGGCCCCACTTCGTAGCAGCAGGGGCCAATGGTCGGGCCAATGCCGGCCCACAGGTCGGCTGGGTCGCAGCCCAACCGTTCCGTCATCGTCCGTACCGTCGCTCCGACGACGCCCGCCACCACACTGCGCCATCCCGCGTGGGCTATCCCCACCACACGCCGCACGGGGTCAAGGAACAGAACCGGCGCGCAGTCGGCGAAGCGCATCAACAGCGGCACAGCGGGCACACTGGTAACCAGCGCGTCGGTAGCCGGCTGGACAGTGCCCAGGTGGGCTCGCTCGACCACTCCTACTCGTGCGCCGTGCACCTGGTAGGGGCTGACGACCTGCCCAGGCTCCAATCCCAGCGCTCCCAAGGCCCGCCTGTGATTCTCCTCCACCGCTGCCAAATCGTCACCGACGGTGTGGCCCAGGTTGAGCGTGGCATAAGGCCCCTGGCTCACGCCGCCGATGCGAGTCAGAACGGCGTGGATCAGCCCCTCGGCCCCGCCCAGCCCTCCGAAGCGATATAGCACTACGCCATCCACACACACGCGCAGCATTTGTTCATTGCTCATTGTTTCATTGCTCATTGTTCATTGTTTCATTGGTCATTGGTCATTCATTGATTCCCCAGCCAAACCGCTGTTGTAGTGTCTCGTGGCACTCGTCCATCACCTCTTGGATGAGAGGATAGGCCAGCCAGACCGTCGCCAGGCCGAAAAGCACACCGGTGATAGTGCGCATCAGCGGCGTAGTCTCGTGGGGACTGATATGGAAGGCGGGGACCGAGGTAGGAAAATACTGATGTAGACGGGGCAGTATATAGGAGAGCGCCTGATAGCCACCATCCAGTGCCATCGGCACGAGCCCGAAGCCAACGTAGGCCCACCAGGGGAGCGGGCGCACGCGCCGCCGCCCCAACACATAAAACAACCCAAAGAGGAAAATCGCGCCGTGGGTGGCCATGCACCTCTGGCAGAGGGCCACCTTATATCCCATAGCCTCGTTGCCGATGAATATCCACGTCAACGGGTCGGGTATTGCATCCGACCCTAGCCACGCTTCGAACTCCGGGAGCGTGTAGGCGAACTGTGGGCCGAACAGGAACCAGGACCGTTGCGGCAACTGATTGCACAGCGGCCGGTAGATGGTATAGATAGCCATCCCTGATCTTTTGGCTCCCAGGTGCATCAGCACCGGGGCCAGCAGAGGAAGGCCCACGTAGAGTAAGGCCAGCACGTTGAGGATAGCCAACCAATGTCTGGAAAGCCAGAAGATGAAGCGGTCGGCCAGGATGACGGCCCGCCGCTGTCCCTCGCTCATCCTCCTGGCCTGTGCCCTCCGTCGTTCCACTTCGGTCAGTATTTCAGCCGTGCCCGGCTGTTCGGGGTTGTCTTGTGTGCCCATTTGCGATGACTTGGCGAAGGTTCCCAGCCCAACCTTCGTAAGATTTGATTATAACACAAACGGCCTATCCGACAATGACAGAACCCCGTCTTCTGCCGCCAGAAAACGGGGTCCTGAACACGGTCAGGCAAAGTTCGTAGTAGGCGCTCTAACATCCCAAAGTGCTACTTTCGTGCGTGCTACGAACAGTCTCTACCCGAGTTTCTCCTTGAAGGCCACCGTAAGTGCGGGCACCACCTTAAACAGGTCGCCGACGATACCGTAGTGCGCCAGTTTGAAGATCGGCGCTTCGGGGTCCTTGTTGATGGCGACGATGACCTTGCTGGTGCGCATACCGGCCTGATGCTGGATCGCGCCTGAGATGCCGCAGGCGACGTACAGATCCGGGCTGACCGTCTTGCCGGTCTGACCTACCTGATGCTCGTAGGGAATCCAGCCAGCGTCCACGGCGGCGCGAGAGGCCCCCAGTGCAGCACTCAGCACCTGGGCCAGTTCGCGCACGGGCTCAAAGCCCTCCGGCCCGCCGACACCACGCCCACCAGAGACGATTATGCCAGCGTCGGCCAGGCTCACGGCCCCCTCGGTTTCCAGAAACCCGGTCACCTTGGAAAGGATATCGTCCTCGGCCAGAGCTGGCTCCACCCGGACCACCTCGCCGTTTCGCGCGGAATCAGGCTCCGGCTTGGGGAAAGCACGCACGCGGGTGGTGAAGATCTGCGGTCGCCGCTCAGGAATGACACACCTGGAGAGTAACTTGCCCGCGTAGATGGGGCGCGTGGCGACCAGTTGGCCGTCCTCGAACTCCAGCGCGGTGCAGTCGGCGATGCAGCCGGTATCCAGTTCCACCGCCAATGCAGGTCCCAACTCGCGCCCGCGAAAGGTCGCACCGATGAGAACAACGGCGGGCTCGGCCTCGCCAACCGCCTTGGCCAGCAACGCGGCCTGCGGCTCGACGCGGAAGTCGGCCAGCGTCGCGTCTTCGGCCAGGAGGACTGTATCTGCCCCATAGGAGATGGCCTCGTGTGCCAGGGCTTCTATCCCTTGCCCGCCAAACACGCAGGCGGTCACACTGCCCCCCAGTTCATCTGCCAATCGGCGTGCCGCGCCGATGGCCTCCCAGGAAGCGGCTGCAGGCTGTCCCTTGAACTGTTCTACCCAGACAAAAATGTCGTTGCTCATTGCATCGCCTCCTAGATCACCTTCTCGGTCAACAGTTTCTCGGCCAGAAGTCGTGCTGTCTCCTCGACCGTCTCGGCCTCGATAATTTCGGCTGTGCCCTCGCGCACCGGCGGCGCGAAGACCTGCGGCCAGCGCACGCCAGAGCCGGCTGCGCCCACCTTGTCGGCTTCCGCGCCGACGTCGGCCAGCGTCCAGAGAGGATACTCCATGCGGGCCGCTTTGCGGATGCCGATGAAGGAAGTATAGCGCGGCTCATTGATGCCCTTGGTCGTGCCAACCACGGCGGGGAGTGGGGCCGACACCACCTGTCGCCCCTCCTCCAGTAACCGTTCGACAGTGATGGTCCTCCCATCGGGGTCCAATTCGACAATCTTGATCACGTACATCAGCGAGGGACAGCCCATCCGCCTGGCGACAGCCGAACCGGTCTGCCACGTCTCGGCATCAATCGCCGATTTGCCGGAGAGAACCAGGTCCACGTCGCCCATCTTCTCAATGGCTTTGACCAACACGTAACTGGTGGCGAGGGTATCGGAGCCAGCGCAGGCGTCGTCCCATACGCGGATAACCTCATCACAGCCCATTGCGATGGCGTGCTTGAGCGCTTCCAGTGCCCCATCTGGCCCCATCGAGATGACGGTGACCGTTCCACCGTACTTGTCGCGGAGCAGTAATGCCTCCTCCACGGCGTACTCATCCCAGGGATTGATGATCAGTGGAGACTCACCCCAGGAGATATTGCCCGCTTCGTCCACCGACATTTTGGCTTCCGAGTCGGGCGTATGCTTGGTACATACTACTATGTGCAAGATTCACCTCCCTAATCTAGTGATAGTTCTCGGAAAGTCAAATGGGTAGTTTTTGACGGGTAGCAGGCCAATCGTATTGGCCGTCTGGGGCCAGACAACGCCCAACACGGTTGGGCTACTACCCTTTTCCGAGAGAACTCTAACGCACAAAATGCACTCATAATTATAGCCATAGGCCGCCAGCGCGCAAGTCGGCCATTGTCCACCTTGCCCCTAGCCCCTTCCCTTGCCTCTCTCCCATCTAGGATTATAATGGCCGCGTGATCCACAAGCCTGAACGCCGTCTATTCATCACCCTCCCGACCCTGGTGCTCCTTGCCGTGGGCCTCGTCCTCATCCTGCGTCCTGCCGACATGACCTATCTCGACCTGCTGCGCCAAGGGGACGAACACGCCACCAGAGTCGAGCGGACCGCCGCCGTCGCCGCCTACCAGGAGGCCACCCGCCTGCGGCCCGGCGATCCCGCTCCCCACCTCCGGCTGGCCCAGGTCTACCTGGAGTGGGGCCGCACTGACGACGCGCTTTCCACCGTCGCCGAGGCCAAGCGACTGGGCGCAGAGGAAGCCGCTTTGGAGCGGCTGTGGACGACCATCTACGCTGCCCGCGCCGACTGGCCGGCCGTCGTCGAGCACGCCCAACGGCTGTTGGCGCTCACGCCCGCCGACGGTTCGACTGAACTCGCCAAAGTCCCGGACGACGCCAATGCCGCCCGCCACGCTCGCGCCCGCGCCTACGTCGAACTGCGGGAGTGGGACGCAGCGCGGGCCGAGTACCAGGCGTTGCTGCACGCCGACTCCACCGATCCCGTGGCTCACGAACGGCTGGGGGCGCTGTTGCTCGGCGATGACCCCGCCGCCATCCAGCATCTCTTCTCTGCTCGGACCGACCTGGCGGATCGGCTGCTAATGGCGTTCGGAGAAGCAGATGCAGTGGATGACCCCGCTTACGCCAGCGCGCTTCTGGGCCGGACCCTATTCGAGGCACAAGAGTGGGTGCTGGCCGCGCACCAGTTCGAGCGGGCTCTCTCGTACAATCCCGACTATCCTGATGCCCACGCTTACCTGGGCTACGCGCTCGACCAGATGGGCCGCCCAGACGAGGCCTGGCCCCACCTGCAGCAGGCCATCACGCTGGCCCCCGATGCGCCTGTGGCCCACATCTTCCTGGGATTACATTACGACCGGCAGGGCGACTTCTCCTCCGCTCGCGCCGAGTACGAGACAGCCTACGATCTGGACCCCGCCAACCCAGCCACGTGTGTCGAAATCGGTCAGACCTGGGCTGCTGAGGGGCGCTACGTAGCGGCGGAGATTTGGCTTCGAGAAGCCGTCTCTCTCCAACCTGACGATCCTGCCCTGTGGGGGGTTCTAGCCCGCTTCTACCTCGATCACAACATCACCACTGAGGAGCAGGGCGTCGAGGCCGCAGCTGAGTTGGTACGACTCTCGCCCGACGATGCCCACGCTCACGATCTGCGGGGCTGGGTTGCTTTTCAGGTCGGGGATTACGATACCGCGGAATCTAGCCTCCTGCGGGCCATCTCTCTTGATCCGATGCTGGCCCTGGCCCATTACCACCTGGGTCGGCTGCGGGCCGCTCAGGGTGCGTACCAGGAAGCACGGGAACCTTTCATCCGTGCCCTGGACCTCGATACGACGGGTGAACTTGCACCGCTCATTGAACAAGCGATGATGGATTATTCGAATTCCTCTCGCAGCAGCCCGTAGATTACACTAGCCCACTACTTCACCTTCGCATAGGACTTGACAGCACCATACAGTTGTGTATCATGATGTTGTCGGCCATCACCCTCTGAACTATGTAGTTTCACTATGGGAACCTACTTCTTCAAGAAATGGTATCCTGATGACAACCAGAGCCAAAGTCGCCGTGCTGCGCACACAGCCAGGCACAGTGTTGCAAGACTACCAGCGATTGTTTGAACTGGCTGGGGGGGCAGAGGCGCTTGACCCCAATGTGACTACTATTCTCAAGGACAACATCTCGTGGCACTTCCCCATGCCCAGTGCCAACACCCCCCCCTGGCAACTAGAGGGCACGATACTGGCCTTGCGCCAGGCCGGCCTTACCGACCTGGTGTGTGTACAAAACCAAACAGTGGTCACCAACGCCTTCAAAGGTGAAGACCTGAATGGTTATGTACCGATTCTTCAGCACTACAACATCCCGGTGTTGTACAACTTCAGAAATGAGGACATGACCTGGGTGCCCTATCGGCCCCAGGCTCGGATGATGGCCCTGGATCACGTCTACCCCAAGGGTATCCACCTCCCCGACTATTTCTTTGGCAAAAACATCATCCATCTGCCGACGGCTAAATGCCACATGTACACCACAACCACCGGAGCAATAAAGAATGCCTTTGGCGGGTTGCTCAGTTCCTACCGGCATTATACCCACACCTGGATTCACGAGACACTGGTAGACCTGCTGGCAATCCAGAGAGAAATCCATCCAGGCATGTTTGCCACGATGGATGGCACGACGGCCGGCAACGGTCCTGGACCACGCACTATGAAGCCAGAGATCAAGAACGTCATCCTGGCCTCGGCCGACCAGGTGGCCATTGACGCCGTGGCCGCCAGGTTGATGGGCTTTGACCCGCTCAACATCAAGTACATTCGTCTGGCTCACGAGCGCGGTCTGGGGGTGGGCGATATGCGCGAGATCGAGTTAGTGGGCGATGACGTGTCAGGAGAGAACTGGGGCTTTGAGGTGGGCTACAACTTTCACCGCTTCCTGGCCTGGATGGCGTGGTTCGGCCCGACGAAGTTCTTACAGAGACTCGTCTTACGGACCCCGCTGGTGGCTATCCCCATCTTCATATCCGAGTTCAACCACGACTACGTCCACTGGCCGTTGAAGGAGAAACACATCTACGAGGACTGGCGGCGCAACACCCCCTGGGGTGAGTTATTCCAGCGGTACCAGAGAGAAGGATGCCTGACAGCAGACTATTGAGGCCCAGAGCATGGTATAGGACTGAAAAACGATAAAGGAGGAGTAGGATGAAAAACAAGTGGTTCTCCATTGCGCTGGTGATCACGACGCTGGTGCTTCTGGTCAGCGTCGTGCCAGCATCCGCAGCACCGAGTGAGAGTTGCCCCGTCCACGTTGTCCAGCGCGGCGAGACGCTGTACAGCATCGCGCGCCGCTACGGGGTGGATATGTGGACTATCGCCCGTGCCAACGGCATCACCAACCCTAACCGCATCTACGTGGGGCAGCGGCTCACCATTCCAACGGGGCAACCGGTTGGCACTGTCCACGTCGTGCAGCCGGGTGAGACGCTGCTGCGCATCGCACTGCGCTACGGGGTGGATGTGTGGACCATCGCGCGTGCCAACGGCATCACCAATCTCAACTACATCTACGTGGGGCAGCGCCTCATCATCCCCGGCGCTGCGCCACCCGCACCTCCGCCTCAGCCAGGTCCGTCGCCGCCTGCCCCGTACCCTGGTCCCTGGTCTGGCGAGTATTTCGACAACGTCACGCTAACCGGGTCAGCCTACACCACGCGCGAGGACGAAAGCATCAACTTTAACTGGGGCTATGGCCCACCAGCGGGCGGGATGCCTACAAATTCCTTCTCCGTGCGCTGGACCGGGACCTTCAACTTCGCCGAGGGCACCTACCGCTTCTACGCCAAAGTGGATGACGGCGTGCGGGTCTACGTGGACGGCGAGCGCATCATCAATGGCTGGCGGGACGGCGGGTTGCGCCTCTACACTGCGGATCGGACCCTGGCGGCTGGCGATCACACGGTTCAGGTGGAGTACTACGACCGCATTCAGGTCGCCCGCGTGTACTTCTGGTGGAAGCAGATGGCGGGACCAACGCCGACCCCGGGGCCGACACCGACCCCCACCCCGACACCTGGCGAGGGCTGGTTCGGTCAGTTCTATAACAATGAGACCCTGGAGGGTTCGCCGGTTGCCACCAGCCACGATCCCTGGATCGGGTTCGAATGGGGCACCGACAGCCCTATGCCTGGGGTGTGGAGCGATCAATTCTCCGCTCGCTGGACGACGAAACTAAATCTGAAGACAGACCACTACCGTTTCTGCGCCATGAGTGACGATGGTGTGCGCATCTGGGTGGGCGGCGACCTTGTCCTGGACGAGTGGCATGCGAACAACGGTGTCGCCTTCTGTGGCGTTTATTGGGCTGCGACCGGCACCTACGAGGTGAAAGTTGAGTACTACGAGCACGGGGGTGACGCGTTGATCTATGTGTGGTGGGAGCCGCACTAGCCGGCCTTTGACCGCGCCAGACCCCCTGCGAGTCTGCTGACGGCTGATGAGCGCAGCAGAGGGTCTCGTCACGCGTTGCACCAGCCAGGGCCTGATCGAAGATGCAGTCTCGTGGCTCTTCCCATGGGACTCGCGTACAATAATTCTATATAAGTGAGGTAGAGCATGATCGTCACAACCAAACAGTTGTTTGAGCAAGCCTATGGCAAATACGCTATTGGCGCCTATAATATCAACAATGCCGAGCAGGTAATGGGGCTTTTCCGTGGCAATATCCAGTCCCAGGCTCCGTTCGTCATTCAGATTTCCAGAGGCGCCCGTGCCTACACGGATAAGCAGTTGCTCGAGGATATGATCCGCGCCGCTGACAAGATCTTCCCGGAGGCCATCTTTGCGGTGCACCTCGATCACGGCGACGAGGAGACCTGCTACGATTGCATCGCATCCGGGTTCTACTCCTCGGTTATGATTGATGCCAGCCACTTTCCCTTCGAGGAGAATATCGCTATTACGAAGCGCGTGGTTAAGCGAGCGCACGCTAAGGGGATCAGTGTCGAGGCTGAACTGGGGCAGTTAGGTGGCGTTGAGGAAGATATCAGCGTCGCCGAGGACAAGGTTCACCTGACCGACCCTGAGCAGGCCGTGGAGTTCATCAAACGTACCGGCTGCGACAGTCTCGCTTGCGCGATTGGGACCAGCCACGGCGCATTTAAGTTCTCTGGTGGCCAGTCATTGCACTTTGAGATCGTAGAGGCCATCCAGAAACTTATCCCAGGCTACCCCCTGGTGTTGCACGGGTCATCCTCTGTCCCACAGGAGGAAGTCGAGCGGATCAACGCCGCGGGTGGCGCGCTCAAAGGCGCTAAGGGGGTTGATCCCAAGCAGTACTTGCCTGCCGCCAAACTGGGTGTCTGCAAGATCAACATAGACACCGACGGGCGGCTCGTCTGGGCACGGGTTCACCGCGAGTACTTCCGCGATCATCCAGAGGTATTCGATTTCCGACCGGTTGGCAAGGTCTTCATGGAAGAGTACGCGAACTTCATCGCTAGCCGCAACGAACTTCTCGGTTCCGCCGGACATCTCGAAGAGGTACGTGCTGCTCTGAGCAAGCAGGTCTGAACTGAGTAGCCTGAGTAGTCTGACAAATGTCACATTGCACAGGTGTTCTACTCCAACGCTCTTAGCCACCGTCCCGTGGGCGGGTCTGCAAGGAAACTCGCCCATGGGACGCCCCCGAGACGTGGGCTAGGAGCGATTTAGGGTTAACGTGACATTGTCGAAGTAGCATAGGGGGCGCACCGCGGTGCGTCCCCTGCTTTCCCCTGCTTTCCCCTGCTTCCGTCCATGTTCGTTCGTCCCTACGTCACCCTCACGTAAACCGGATTGCCAAGCGCCTTGGCCATCAGCGCGGCGGGCTCCTCGTCCAGTGGCGCTTCCGGCGGCTCAATGACCTCCGCCCGCCAGTAGGTGTCGCCGGTCACGACGACCTGGCACTCGTGAGTAAAGTCGTCGCCGGCGATAGTTGCCTGGCGGATTTCCTGTGCGGAGACCAGCCGCAGCAGATTCCCCGCGCCGCCCTGCACCCGGCAGCGCAAGCACAGACTGGCACCAGCGGGCAGGCACAATTCGTCGCCCATCGTGGCCTGCTGCCCACCTACCTCAGCCGTCAGTTCGAGCACGGGCCCGGCCGGCCCCTCGGAGATGAAGACATGACCGGCGCGGAGGCCAGCGATTATGGCCGGCACCAAGAGCGCCTCGGCGTGGACCCAGGTACAGGGATTGCCCACCTCATACCAACCCGGTTCGCCCTTGTGGACGAACGGCCCCTGGTGCTTGTCGGAACCGCCCACACCGGTGATACGTTTACCCTGGCGCAACTGCGCATCCCATACCGCCAGCGATTGGTAGTTGGAGACGATCCACGGCGCCCCCCAGACCTCGATGCAATCGGGCTCGAACAGATTGCCGAACTCCCAGGGAGGGCCATCATCCTTGGGATGGTTGACCGAAAAGAGCGCACCCCGCGCTCGCACCGCTTCCCGCACCTGCGCCATCTGGTCGTCGCCCCAACAGCGGAACTCGACGAAGCCGTCAACCTGCCAGTCAATCGGCCAGACATTGGCGTGGCCGTGGTAAGTGGTGATTTCGACACCGGGGATGAGGAGCAGGCCAGGATCGGTATGAGCAGGCAGTAAAGGCAGATGGCTGACGGTGTTGTGCTCGGTGACGGCGATGAAGTCGAGTCCCTGGGCGCGGGCGGCTGCCACCAGGTCCGCAAGCGGCGCGGAACCGTCAGAGTGCCAGGTGTGGGAGTGCAGGTCGCCCCGGTACCAGCGTCCGCTCCCCTGCTCCTCCGCTCCCCTGCCCCCCTGCTCCCCTACCCCCCCGCTCTCTGCTTCCTGCTTCCTGCTTCCCGCCTCCTGCTCCTCCAGTGTCACGACGACCCGATAGTCGCAGCCCTCAGGAGCGAGTTGATAGAGGCCCAGTACGACGTGCCAGGTGCCGGGCTGGATGAATCCGGGGAGATAGCCGGGGGTCGCCTCGTCTGCGGCGATGGTGAACTTCTGCCGCGCCGTGCCACTCCAGCCCCGGAATCCTTTCGCGCTCAGGAACTCGGCCCCGCGCGGGTCGAAGAGGCCAATGTCCACAATGTTGCCCTCCTGCCAGCCGACCTTGTCTCCGCTCAGTCGGCGGCTTATCTGGTAGCGCACGTGGAGCCGGGCGACGCCCGCCGGCACCTCGAAGGGCAATAGCGGAAACTCGTCCGTGGCCCGATCTGCAGCGTCAAAATGACCTTCCAGCACGATTTCTGTCATTACAACTATCCAGTCCTTGCCGGGGTGAACAGTTCGCGCCGCACCGTCACGTGTTCCAGGAAATCCAGATCCACCTCGACGCCGATGCCCGGGCCGGCGGGGACCGTGATGGTGCCGTCGGAGTTGAGCGCAAATGGTGGGGCGACGACGTCGCGCTCGAAGTAGCGGTCGCTGGCGGAGACGTCGCCCGGCAGGGTGTAGCCCGGCAGGCTGGCGATGGCGACGTTGTGCGCCCGCCCGATCCCCACCTCCAGCAGCCCCCCGCACCAAACCGGCACGCCTCGTTCCAGGCACAGGTCGTGGATGCGGCGGGCTTGCGTCAGCCCGCCCACGCGCCCCGGCTTGATGTTAATGATGCGGCAACTGCCCAGTTCCAGTGCCGCCCGGGCGTGGGCCGGCGTGTGGATGGATTCGTCCAGACACAGCGACGTGCGCAGTTGGCGCTGGAGCAGGCTGTGCTCGTAGATGTCGTCGTGGGCCAGCGGCTGCTCAATCATCATCAGATCGAACTCGTCCAGCACAGCCAGGTGGCTGGCGTCGGCTAGCCGGTAGGCAGAATTGGCGTCCACCATCAGCGGTACCTCGGGGAAGGCCCGGCGCACCGCCCGCGCAGCCTCGACGTCCCACCCTGGCTTGATCTTGATCTTGATGCGCCGGTAGCCCCGCTCCACGTAGCCGGCCACCCGCTCCAGCAGTTCCTCCAGCGTATCCTGGATGCCGATACTGACGCCGCTCTCAATACGCTCGCAGGTGCCGCCCAGGAGTTGCGCGACCGAGAGACCTTTCTGCCGCGCTTCGATGTCCCACATCGCCTCCTCCAGGCCGGTCTTGGCCATTCGATGGCCACGCACGAGGGCCAGCCGGTCGAAGACCTGGGCCGCTGTCCCGATCTCCTGGCTCAGCAGCATCGGGATCAGAAAATCACGCTGGACGTGCCAGGCGGTCTCCACCGTCTCGGGCGAGTACCAGGGGCCGTCCTCCACAGGCGACTCGCCCCAGCCCTCCACGCCGTCAGCCCAGGCGCGGACGACGATAGTATCGCGGCGGAAGGAGCGACCGAAACTGGTCTCGAAGTGATGCTTGAGTGGCAGTTGGATGTAGCGTAGTTCAATACGTTCGATGTGCACGGGAACCTCCAATAGACGTAAAACGTGATGCGTGAAGTCACGTTTCACATTTCGCGTTTCAGCAGGTAATACACTCGTGGCAGCCCATCCACCTCCGCCCGGACCACGTCGCAGGCGGTGTAGCCAGCGGCGAAGGCGGTCTCACACGCCGCCCGCGCGCTCAGCCGCCAGGCCAGCGCCAGGCCCATATCGGCCGCTTTGAGCGCCTGCATACGGGCCGGGATCTCGACCAGCAGTCGCCCGCCCTCCGGCTCTCGCATCTCGCCGGGCTCAAGCCAGCCGTCGGCACGCAGCCGACCGGGGTTGAGGATAACGGCACCGTCCCGGAGCAGGCCGTCCAGGCGTGGTCGCTGCCAACCTCGCTCGACCCGCTCCCGCACCCGCGCGCCCCCCACCCACCAGGTCACCTCGAAGCGGTCAGAAGGGAGGCTGGCGTTGAGTCCATCGGCTATCTCGCCGTACAGATTGCGCAGGTAGCAGCGGCAGACAGCACCCAGTTTCCCCAGGTTGAGCACGCCGTTGGCGGTCTCCAGCGGGTCGTAGGTCCAGGTGACCAACTGGACCCCCTGGTTCAGCGCCCACTCCCTCTGCGCCAGTTTCAGCCGGTAGCCTACGCCACGGCCCCGCCACTCCGGCACGATGCCCATGAAGTGGGAGCAGTGCTGCCAAATGGGGCCGCCGACAGCAGCAGGATTGTCGAGCGCGACGCGCCCGGCGAAGCCAAACAGGCAGCCGATCATCTCACCCGTCCCGTCGAAAACGCCCAGCACCAACCCACCGTGCCGCTGGGCGGTGATGAGCAGATGAGCAGGGATCACCTCGACCGGATCAGAGCGCCAAATAGTCTGTTGCAACCGCTCGCACGTCTGGTACTGCTCCATCGTCTGGAGCGGCGCGATGGTAATGTCTTTCGTGCTCACTCGTTCCTTCTCACAGCAACGACATTAAGGCCCGAAACTTCCACCAAGCCGTGTGGCGCATGGTACACCAATTGGACCATTTTGTCCATCCTGGCGGGTGATGGCCCGCT
>JADHWW010000157.1 GCA_016783285.1 Anaerolineae bacterium | reverse complement strand
TGCGGGGCAGGGATCGGGCGCGCGGCGACGATGGCCGCTGCCTACCTGGTCAGCACCGGCCTGACACCCGACCAGGCCTGGGTGCGCATCCGGGAAGTGCGCCCCTTCATCCGCCCTACAACGGTGCAGGTCGCGCAGATTGAGCGCTTCGCTTCAACGCGTCAAGATTTTGGTGGCTTGTAGTAACAACTTCAGTCGTTGTTGAAGCAGACACCATGATCCTTGGCACACTTGAAGTCAACACTACGCGAACACATCATGGTCTGTCAGTCGTTGTTGAAGTGGTGGAAGAAGTGACTGAAGTCATCACTATACGAACACGTCATGATCTGGTGGCCTGTAGTCACGACTTCCGTCGTTGTCAAAGCGGAAGAAGCGACTGAAGTCGCCACTACGTAATGAAGGAGGTGTCCCTGTGCCCATAGTCACCATTGCCGACACGATCCCGGGCCTCAAGCCCGCGCTGGAGGGAATCTTCACCCCGCACGGCGGCGTCGAGGCTGTGATTCCCAAGAACGGCACGACCATCTACGTCAAGCCCAACGGTATCCACTTCACCCCCCACACGCACACCGACCCCGCCGTCCTCGAAGCGCTGCTGGCCTACCTGCGCGACCACGGCTACACCCGCCTGGCGGTGATGGAAAGTTGCACCGGCGGCAATTTCACCCGGCTGGTGTTCAAGGTCACCGGCTACACGGACATCTGCCGCCGCTATGAGGCCGAGCCGATCTACCTGGACGAGGGGCCGACGGTCGAGGTGTACCTGCGCGACGGGACCCGCGCCCGCGTCTCCCGCCGCCTGCACGATGAGATTATCCAGCGGGACGACGATCCTTCGGCTTCGCTCAAGACAGGCCCTTCGGCAATCTCAGGGCCCGGTTTCTACATGAGCCTGCCCAAGCTGAAGACCCACTCGATGGGGACGGTGACGCTGGGGGTGAAGAACCAGCAGGCGTTTCCCGTCGACGCCGACCGGATGGAATATCACTCTCACGGAACGCTTCACCGGCGGCTGGCGGCGCTCTATGCTCTCACCCAGCCCGATTTCTGCATCATTGAGGGGCTGACCGCTACCGCCCACGGCCATTTCCCGCCCACGGCACTGCTGAACGAATGTCTGGTGCCGATGAACCTCCTCATCGGCGGACCGGACACACTGGCGGTGGACGTGGTGGGGGCGCGAGTACTGGGCTACAGCCTGGAGGAGGTCGAGCACCTGCGACTGTGCGCCGAGTGGGGGCTGGGCGAGGGGGACATCGCGCGCATTGACGTGCGCGGCGTACCGCTGAGCCGCTTCACCGAACGTCTGCCTCATAAGTTACTGGGCCGCTTCCACCCCGACGTGCGCTGGGTGGTCGGGCGCACGAAGGCCTGCGTCGAGGGTTGCCGGGGGAACTCCGAGTGCATCCAGGAGATGCTCTACAACGACTACCACGGCAAGGGAGGATGGACGCTGGTCTGCGGTTCCGGCTTCGAAGAGGCGGGCCTGGACGAACTGCCGGGCGACATCCTGATCGTGGGGCCGTGCGCGTGCGAGGAGGTGGGGGACCTGCTAGCGCAGCGCTACCCCGACCGGCGCATCTACAGAGTGGAGGCGCACAACGACCTGATGACCAACACCCGCTACCAGGCCCGCTTGATGGGCGTGACACCAGTGATGATGGTGCCGCTCAACCCGCTCGTCTCCGCCTTCACGCTGCTCCAGGCTAAGTTGCACGGCCTCACGGCACGGGTGCCGCCGCTGTTGGGTTGAGGCAGGAGCAAGGCCTGGCACCGGCATCCGGGGCCTGACACAGAATCGGCGTCCTGGGGATCGTCGTCGGCACGCCGGGGATGCTGGTCGTGCCCACCCTGTGATGATGGCCGAACGTTCTTACTGTCTACTGTCAACACCCAACTGATCCATCAGTCGAAATCATCTCATTCAAGCTCAGGGATTTGCATGTTGCCGTCCCCCTCTCGAACTCGTCACTACAAGAGCTTTTTCGCGCTTGGTCCAGTGTGGGATGGTTTCCTCCGTTGTGATGTTGGGCGTTTTATCTCCGCCTCGACCGACACTCTTCCCCTGGCAGCCAGTTCACGCTGGCTTGCGAGCCTTGACTTTGATGCTGGCGACTGTGTGGTCGAGGTCACGAGGTGAAAGATCGGCCTCGCTCAGTAGCACTTGCACGTCCTCCCACCCGGCGGCCTCACCGATTTTCACGTAGTCGCGGGACAGAACTTGCACCTCCTCGAACCCCGCCGCGTAGATCTTGCTCAGATAGTCCAACTCGTCGAGTGCGCCGGCCAGACAACCGGCCCATGCGTCCAGCCTGTCGCGGATGGATTGGGGAAGCTCGCCGTGGATCACGATGTCGGAGACATTCATGCGTCCGCCGGGCCGCAGCACGCGGTAGGCCTCACCGAAGACAGCGTCTTTGTCCGGCGAGAGGTTGATGACGCAGTTGGAGATGATGGCGTCCACCGACTCGTCGGGCAGGGGGATGTCCTCCATCTCGCCGTAGCGAAATTCGACGTTCGTCGCCCCAACCTTTTTGGCGTTGCGTCGGGCCAGTTTGACCATATCAGGCGTCATATCCAGCCCGATCACCCGCCCCTCCGGGCCGACCTTCCTGGCAGCCAGAAAGCAGTCAATGCCCCCACCCGAGCCCAGGTCGAGCACTACCTCGCCTGGTTGGAGTTCGGCAATAGCTGTGGGGTTGCCGCAACCCAGCGAGACGTCGGTCACGCTGTCCGGCAGGCCGGTGAGTTCCTCAGCCGAGTAGAACCTGGCGGTGGTGTCCGTGATCTCAACTGTCGCCTCCGACGGGCTGCAGCAGTTGGTGGACTGGCTGGGGCCGCAGCAGCTTGCCCGGGCCGGTCCCTCGACTACGCTCGGGACAGGCCCTTCGACTGCGCCCTTCGACGAGCTCAGTGCATTGTTCAGGACAGGCCCCTCGACTACGCTCGGGACGGGCCCCTCGACGAAGCGACGAGCGATGTCCCCGTAGGTCTGGCGTACAGCCTTCTTGATTCTCTCATCAGCAGTAATGTCGTCCATTTTTCGTTTCCTCCTTCTATATATGTATTTGAATACGTCTATATGTCACGACAAAAAAAGGGTGTTCACATCTCGCACACCTCCTGCGCGTCGAACTTGGCGATGAGCCGGCCGCAGCACTCAACCACGTTGTCGCGATTGATGGCGTAGAACACCTGCTTGCCCTCCTTGCGACTGGTCACCAGACCGAACTGCTTGAGGACGCTCAGGTGGTGGGAGATAGTCGGTTGGGACATGACAAAGGCGTCCACGATATCGCCGACGCACCTCTCTCCCTCCAGCAGCATCTCCAGAATCTGCTGCCTGGTGTCGTCAGCCAGAGCCTTGCAGAACTCTACGCAATCAACCGTCACTGCTTACCTCTATTCTATAGACACTTTTCGATACGTCTATATAATACCACAGTTTCGAGGACTTGTCAACCCCCTGTTCGTAGACCGGGGTAGAGGCAGAGAAACCTCGTAATAATTGACAAGATCACTCAACTATTGTATAATCACTGCTAATCGGGGGATGGTATGATACGAATTTCAACACGCGGGCGGTACGCGCTGCGGGCGATGGTAGACCTGGCCCTGCACGCTGACGAGGGGACGGTCTTGCGCCAGGACATTGCCGCGCGACAGGAGATTTCGGCCGACTACGTGGCCCAACTGTTCCGGCGGCTCCGCGCGGCGGGGCTGGTGAAAGGGGTGAAGGGACCAGGTGGCGGGTACCGGCTGGCCCGCGATGCCGCGACGATCAGCGCGGGGGACGTGGTGCGGGCAGTGGAGGGCCCTGTCGCGCTGGTGCATTGCATCGTCCCGGGTGACGAGCCCTCCTGCAATCGTGTGGATCGCTGCGCGACCCGCCTGCTTTGGAAGCGGCTGTCGGAAGCAATGACAGAGTTTTTGGACTCGGTCACGCTGAAGGATTTGTGCGACGAGGCACGGCAATTTCAGAAGGAGTAGGGCAATGGTGAGGATCTACGGCGACATCACCAAGATCATTGGAGACACGCCGCCGGCAACACAGGCATTGCGCCGGCATTCTGCGTCCGGGGGAGAAGCACGGTGAGAGAGAAGGTAAAGGAGAGAATTGAGGGGATTCTTGGTCAGATGGATTGTCCAAAGAACTTCCAATGTGCGGATTCGGGATTTGAGAATCTGTGCAAAGCCAGGGACTTTGGTCTCGAACATCAGACATTATCGGGAATAAGCATGCTGCTTTTTGGGACACAGATAAACACAGATTTTCACGGATTTTAATTGGTCTTATCTGTGTTTATCTGTGAAAATCTGTGTCCTATTCTCTGCCCTGGTTATTACCAATAATGTCTATTATCTTGAATGCCTAGCAGACGATCCATCAACCTGCAGCTTTTCTCTTCCATTTGGCGAGGCATATTTCTGCACGTGCCCCCTTCGTGTGTACGTGGCAAAGAATCTCAAGAAATAGGCTGCTTTCGCCGTCTTGCAGGTGGCGGCCAGGCCGGAGAACTTGCCGGCGCATCGTCGTGATCCTACCCGACACAGGGGAACGGTATCTGAGCACAGGGCTCTTCAATAATGGGTGAACTGGATCGCTACTCGAGGCAAATCCTCCTACCTGAGATCGGGACCGCCGGACAGGAGCGGCTCCTGGCCTCATCGGTGGCAGTCGTCGGTTGTGGGGCCCTGGGGACGGTCATCTCCAGCACGCTGGTGCGAGCCGGAGTAGGCAGGGTCAGGATCATAGACCGCGATTACATCGAACTGAACAACTTGCAGCGACAGATCCTCTTCGACGAGGAGGACATCGCCAGGGGGCTGCCCAAGGCCATCGCCGCTGCCGAGAAACTGAAGAAGGTAAACTCTCAGGTCAAAGTGGAGCCCGTCGTGGCCGACGTCAACCCCGATAACGTCGAGCGGCTGATCGGAGACGTGGACTTGATCCTGGACGGCACGGACAACTTCGAGACCCGCTTGCTCATCAACGATGCCTGTGTCAAGCATACCATCCCCTGGATCTACGGAGCGGTGATCAGCACCTATGGGATGACGATGAGCATCATCCCTCACCAAACACCGTGCTTCCGTTGTTTCCTGCCAGAGATGCCGCTACCGGGAAGCACACCCACCTGTGACACGGTCGGGGTACTGGGCGCGGCGGTGGGTGTCATCGCCTCGCTGGAAGTAGCCCAGGCGCTCAAATTCCTCACACACCCAGAAGAGCCACTGCAGTCCAAGCTCATCTACCTCGACGTCTGGACAGGCACCTGGGAAGAGATGCAGATGCGTAAGAACAAGACCGCCTGCCCAACCTGTGACCTGGGCCAGTACGAGTTTCTGGAGGCCAAGGGAGGCCATCGTGTCACCACTCTCTGTGGTCGAGATGCAGTACAGATCAGCCCGCGCGCGGGAGTCGCGCCCTCTTTCCCTCGACTGGCCGACCGACTGCGCGCTGTCGGTGAAGTCCACTACAACGATTTCTTATTGCGCTTTCGCGCTGACCGCCACGAATTGACCATATTCCCTGATGGGCGCACCATCGTGAAGGGCGTTGGCGACGAGGCAGAGGCCAAGACCGTGTATGCCCGGTACGTTGGCTTGTGAGACCTGCTGGCAGATGCGCGTGACTGCAATGACGGTGGAAGATAGTGACCGAGAGACGAGAACCAAAACTGACCGAACAAATTGAAGGAGGGCAGTGGGCGGCGGCACGGCCCTGGCCTTGCAGCGAGAATTGAGACCGGTGCTGGCCGCAGAGGGACTGGCGGCGGGCGTCGGTCCGCACTGCGGCGAGGTCATCCTCCCGCGCATGGGAGAGAATTATGAGCGATGTGGATAAAGACTTCTGGAACGATGCTTACAGGCAAGAGCAAAATCAGGTGATGATCCCTGATCTTCTTCTTGACCAGGAACTTGAGGGCCTTTCTGTAGGGACTGCGTTGGACCTTGGTTGCGGTTCGGGCCAGAATGCCCTGAAGTTGGCGGAGCGAGGATGGTCGGTCGTTGGAGTCGACTGGGCGGAACATGCTGTCGAGCTCGCGGCAAGATCCGCCCAGGAAAAGAGTCTCGACGCGACGTTCTACGTTGGCGACACCACTACTTGGGAGCCACCGGTTAAGTTTGATCTCGTTATCAGTACCTACGCTCTCCCTGGTGGCGATGACAGCAAACGAACCCTGCAAACAGCACTGAAATCGCTGGCTCAAGAGGGAACGCTGTTGGTTGCGGAGTGGGACAGGTCTATGAGCAAGGTCTGGGGCTTCGCCGGGGACGAACTGCTGTCCCCCGAACAGATTGCTGAACTTCTCCCAGGGCTAGAGATTGGGAAAGCTGAAGTCAGGCATCTGAAGAACGTTTTTTCTTCAGCCGACGATCGGCGTGCATACAAAGGGACGTCCGCAAACGTTGCGTTCGTTAGGGCTCGGAAACCGTAGTCGGCACCAACGTCGTGGACCTGGGGCTGATCCGGGAGATCGCCCTCAATGGACGGGGCGTGGAAGTGCGTATGGTATTGACCTATCCCGGATGCCCGCTGGCGGGACACCTGGTCGAACAGGTCCGGCGCAAGGTTAGAAGTGTGACGGGCGACGAGCCGGTCGAAGTGGTGCTTGTGGATGAAGTCTGGAGTTGGAACGACGCTGCACCACGCTTGGTTTGGGGGGGACGGAATATGAAACGCGTCTATATGGATCACAACGCGACGACGCCGCTGCGGGAAGAGGTGTTGGAGGCGATGCTACCGTACCTGCGCGAGGAGTTCGGCAACGCCTCAAGCCCGCACTCCTTTGGCATCCGGGCGCGCAGGGCGGTCGAGTCGGCACGGGAGAAGGTGGCGACGGCGTTGGGGACGCGACCGCGCGAGATCATCTTCACCGGATGTGGGACGGAATCCGACAACCAGGCCATCAAGGGGGTGGCCTTTGCCAATCGGAACAGGGGCGACCACATCGTTACCTCGCGCATTGAACACAAGGCGGTGTTGCAGACCTGCCAATACCTGGAGAAGCAGGGTTTCCAGGTCACCTACTTGCTGGTGGACAAGTACGGCGTGGTGAACCCCGACGATGTGGCGCGGGCGATCACCGACCAGACGGTGCTGGTGAGCGTAATGTTCGCCAACAACGAGGTGGGCACGATCCAGCCTATCGCCGAGATCGCGCAGGTCTGCCGGGAGAGGGGGGTCTATTTCCACACCGACGCGGTCCAGGCGGTGGGCAAGTTGCCGGTTGACGTGGGCCAACTCGGCGTGGACCTGCTCTCGCTTTCCGCGCACAAGTTCTACGGGCCGAAGGGGGTCGGGGCGCTGTACGTGCGCAAGGGCGTGAGGATTGACCCGCTGCTGCACGGTGGGCACCAGGAAGAGGGCCGCCGGGCGGCGACGGAGAACGTGGCCGGCATCGTGGGGCTGAGCAAGGCAATCGAACTGCGACTGGAGGAGATGGAAGCAGAAGCGGAGCGACTGACGGCGCTGCGGGAACGGCTCTACGATGGGCTTGCGGCGCGCATTGACCACGTCTACCTGAACGGTCACCCCACCGAGCGCTTGCCGGGCACGCTGAACCTGTGTTTCGAGTACGTCGAGGGCGAGGGGATCATCATGGGGCTGGACCTGGTCGGGGTGGCAGTCTCCAGCGGCTCGGCGTGTACCTCGGCAACGCTTTCGCCTTCGCACGTGCTGCTGGCGATGGGGGTGCATCCTGCGGTGGCACAGGGTTCAATCCGCTTCAGCCTGGGGCGGGAGAACACCGAGGCGGACGTGGAAACTGTGCTGGAGACGTTGCCCCCGATTGTCGAGCGGCTGCGCGCGATGTCCATGTTCTCGGAGCAATCGCCCTTCCCGGAGGAAGCGGGACCCCGGCACAGGATGACAAGGTGACAAGGTGACAAGGTGACTGGGGGGCAGGGGAGCAGAGGAGCAGGAAAGCAAAGAAGCAAAGGAATAGAGGAAGAGGGGACTGAATAATGACAGAGTTCGGCTGGTACAGTGAAAAGGTGCTGGAGCACTACCAGAACCCGCGCAACGTGGGGAAGATTGAGGACGCCGACGGCGCGGGCGTGGTGGGCAACCCGGTCTGCGGCGATATGATGATGATCACAATCAAGGTCCGCGATGACCGGATCGAGGACGTGAAGTTCAAGACCTTCGGCTGCGGTGCGGCCATCGCCACGACGTCTATGGTGACCGAACTGGTCAAAGGGAAGACGCTCGAAGAGGCACTGCAGATCACCAACCAGGACGTGGTCGAGGCGTTGGACGGCCTGCCGCCCATTAAGATGCACTGTTCGTTGCTGGCTGAGGAGGCGATCAAGGCAGCAATTGAAGACTACCAGGGGAAAATGAACAATGCCCAATGATCAACACATCCAATCTACGACCAGCACCGTCACCTGGGCGAATCGCTGGGATCGTTTCCTGGCGCGCTGGGGCGTCAACCGCAGCGGCCATCGGGTCGAGCCGGGGCTGTACGCCCTGGGCAACCCCACGACAGATTCGCCCGTCTTTGTCACCGCCAATTACACGCTCAGCTTTGACGCGCTGCGATCGGCACTGGCCGGGATTGACGGCTACATCCTGGTCCTGGATACCCAGGGCATCAACGTCTGGTGTGCGGCCGGCAAGGGTGCCTTTGGTACCGGCGAGTTGGCGCACCGGATCGAAGCGACCGCGCTCCACGATGTCGTCAGCCACCGCGTGCTGATCCTGCCCCAACTGGGCGCAGCCGGACTTGCCGCCCACGAGGTCAAGAAGCGGTCAGGGTTCAGGGTCGAATACGGCCCGGTGCGGGCGACAGATCTGCCAGAGTATCTCCAGACCCACCGGGCCACACCGGAAATGCGGCGGGTACGCTTTACTCTGCGTGACCGCCTGATCCTGATTCCGGTGGAGCTGGTTCATGCCCTGTTGCCGATGCTGATCGCGACGGTAGTTGTGTTCTTTGTCGGCGGTCTCTGGGCGTCTGCGGCCGTCGTCGCGTCCATCCTGGCCGGCGTGGTCCTGTTTCCCATCCTGCTGCCCCGGCTCCCGACCCGCGACTTCAGCAGCAAGGGGTTTGTCCTGGGTGGGATGGTGGCGCTCCTCTTCGCCCTGGGGTTGTTCTTGCGTAGCCCGGACGCCGCGTGGTGGCTGCGGGTCGGTGGGGCGCTGACGTACCTTTTGCCCTTGCCACCGGTGACCGCCTACCTGGCGTTGAACTTTACCGGCTCGACAACGTTCACATCCCAGAGTGAGGTCCGGCGCGAGATATTCACCTACGTCCCCGCTATGGCCTGGATGTTTGGGATAGGCATTGTGTTGACAATCGTCCTTGCTCTGATTTGATCGTCAGGAGGAACATGATGGTCGGTACACCTGTGATCAACACACTTCAATACGATCCAGATCTGTGCATTGGCTGCGAGATGTGCAGCGTCGTCTGCCCACATGCTGTGTTTGCGATGAACAGCCGCGTGGCCCAACTCGTCCGCCCGGAAGCGTGCATGGAATGTGGGGCCTGCCAGCTCAACTGCCCGACAGGCGCGATCAGGGTGGATAGCGGCGTGGGGTGTGCTGCCGCCATGATCCGCGCTGCCCTGCTTGGCAAGAAAGAGGTTTCCTGCGGGCCTGAAACCGGATCGTCGTGTTGTTCCGCAGACAAGTAATCAGTGACGGTTAGGAGGGGGCGATGGCGGAGACGATGGCTGACTGGCTGCGGAAACTGGAATCGAGTCTGGCGGGTGTGCGTTCCCACGCGGCCTGGCAACTGGGCCGGCTGGGCGATGCCAGCGTGGTGTCGACCCTGATCCGGCTCCTGCAGTCGGACGAGAACGAGGACGTGCGCTGGACGGCCGCCTGGGCGCTGGCCGAACTGGGAGACGCAGCCGCGATCCCAGCTCTTGAGGCAGCCAGCGAGATGGACGAGAGCGACGAAGTTCGTTCGCGGGCCTGGGAGGCCCTGCGGGTGCTGAGGGGCGAGGCATGAATCCGAAGGCAATCGCGCTGCTTTCCGGTGGACTGGATTCCACACTGGCGGTGAGACTGATCCTGGATCAGGGGATTGAGGTGGAGGCATTGAACTTTGTCACCCCCTTCTGCACCTGTAACCGCAAGGGGAGGTGCGAGGCCAGGCACGTCGCCGAGGAGCTTGACATACCCTGGAAAACCATTGCCATCACGGAGGAGTTCTTCCAGGTGATCAGGGAGCCCAGGCACGGCTACGGCAGCGGGATGAACCCCTGCCTTGACTGCCGCATCCTGATGTTCTCCCGGGCCAAGGAGCGGATGGAGGAAATCGGCGCCGCTTTCGTTTTCACCGGCGAGGTGCTGGGGCAGCGGCCCATGTCCCAACACCGCCGGGCTATGCGCATCATTGACCGCGAATCGGGCCTGGATGGCCGCGTACTGCGCCCTCTGTCGGCTCGGCTGCTTGAGCCCACCATCTCTGAGAAGGAGGGGTTCGTGGACCGCGAGAAGCTCCTGGCGATCCAGGGGCGCTCCCGCAAACCGCAGATGGCCCTGGCCGAAGAATATGGCATCGCCGACTACCCCTGCCCGGCGGGTGGTTGTCTGCTCACCGACCCCGGCTTCGCGCGGCGGATGCGAGACCTGATGCGTTTCCGCCCAGGCTTTGATCTCAACGACGTCAACCTGCTGAAAGTGGGCCGCCACTTCCGGCTCTTGCCTGGGGTCAAGGTGGTGGTGGGACGGAACGAGGATGAGAATCATCGCCTCCAGCACCTGGCCCGGCGGGGTGATTTCTTCTTTGAGGTCAAAGGCTGTGGCAGCCCGGTCACGCTTCTGCGGGGTGAAGCAGGCGCAGACGAGGAGGCAGAGATCCATCTTGCCGCTGCTATCACGGCTCGCTATAGCGATGCGGAGGGAGATGAGGTACAGGTGCACTATGGAACAAACTGCGCTGCCTTGAGTGAGGCGATCCTGGCTTCGCCACCAGGTGGGGATGAACTGACCAGGTTACGAATCTAGGGTCTACGCCGAAATGTGAGGTAGATATGCTCATACGACACCCGTCGCCACTATCGCCCCCGGCCAGCACTGGGCTACCTCTCGTCGGCGTTGATGGGCTTCTTTTTCGGGGCCGGCTGGTCTCCCTGCGTAAGGGCGACGCTGGGGGCGATCCTGACGTTGGCGCTGAACGAAGCGACGGTAGAACGTGGCGCGTTGCTGTTGTTCGGCTGCTCGATGGGCTTGAGGATATCCTTCCTGCTCATGGCCTTCGGCGTCGGCCGCGCGGCCGGCATCTTGCGCAGGGGGCGGCGGGCGATGCGGGTTGTGACCATCATCGGCTGGCTGGTCCAGTGGGCGCCACCGTTTGACCTGGGCATCTATGAGACGATGACTACGTGGCGATGACCGCTAGTGAGACAAAAAATGCGACGAAGCTGGGCGATGCTGTCCGTCCGCAGACATAGCCACCGCTGTCAATAGTGAGCATAGTGAGCTTGGAACTTACACCGAAATGGAGAGCCCGTGAAACAGAGGCAAGTCCTGGATGTCCACAGGAGAAGCCTTGAGGGGGTCATCGTGGACCACCTTCCGTCCGTAGGGAACGTGCCCCGCAGCGTCAGCAGCGAGGGGCATGAGGCCCTGGAGATGGCCCGCGTCAACGCCACCGACTGGGCCACCACCATCCAGAAGAGGGGGGATGGATGATAGGTTCTCCGCCGGAGCGGCTGATCCTGATCTCGGAGCAGGTGGTGGAGATCGTGGCCCACGCCCGGGCCGAATACCCTCACGAAGCCTGCGGGCTGCTGGGGGGGCAGGAGGGGTGGGTGGAGAAAGTCTATTCTCTCCCCAACGCTGAGCACAGTCCGGTCCGCTACCTCGCCGACCCGGAGGCGCAGTTGCGGGCCATGATGGAGATTGAAGAGCGAGGATGGGAAATCGTGGCCATCTACCACTCCCATCCCGACTTCCTGGCCTACCCCTCGGCCGCCGACCTGGAGATGGCCTTTTATCCCGAAGCTCTCTCCCTCATCCTCTCTCTGACCGACCGGGAGCGCCCGACTCTGCGGGCCTTCCGCATCAGGGAGGGCAAGATTGAAGAGGTGGAGGTGAGGGTGGAAGAGAGGGGTATCCAACAACCCTGATGTGCAGGTGATCCTGCATCAGGAGGAATTGACCTCGGAAAACGGACTGGAGATCTTCTCCCGAGAAGGGTTCCCCTCCAACCGCTCGTCGGCAGGGAACCTTTTTTCTGTACCCGCCATTTAGCGGGTGTGAAAACAGGCCAAACCCCTCTGGTCACCGCGCAACTGCTGTGATACGATGGAAGCATAATAACCAGGAGGTTGAAACGATGATTACACGGCGAATTTGGTTGCCGGTAGCGATACTTACTGCGTTGATGCTGCTCGGGACGGCCTGCTCCCAGGCCCCGGCATCGGTCTCCTCACGGAACGCCGGTGGTTACGTTGACATCACCGTGGAGCAACTGACCAGGATGCTTGAGCTTGAGAACAAGGACTTCACCCTGGTCAACGTCCACGTTCCCTACGAAGGGGAAATCCCTCAGACGGACCTGTTCATCCCCTTCGACGAGATCACGAACCACCTGGATGAACTCCCGGATAAAGACGCGACCATCGTCCTTTATTGCCGCAGTGGCTCGATGAGTACTTCGGCAGCCGAAACGCTGGCGTCGTTGGGTTACACCAACGTGATGGAGGTAGACGGGGGAATGAGGGCCTGGGAGGTGGCCGGTTACCAGTTGTTGAGACAATGAAACAAGACAAGGAGAACAATGATGCTTGCTTCTGCATCAGCAATTCTCATTTTGAGGGGTGGTTGCCTGGTCTGTGATGGATAGATGAATTATTTGCGGCTTGATTCTGAACAATGTAGCCGCGCTTTCCGCAGCGCGAGTTACTGCGCGGAATGGAATCCGTGCCTACGGCC
>JADHWW010000156.1 GCA_016783285.1 Anaerolineae bacterium | reverse complement strand
TTTTCTCGGCCTCTTCGTCGTCTACCCGCTGGTCAGGATACTCTCGGTGAGCCTGAGCAGTGAGGCGGTAGCCGTCTACCAGCGGCTCCTGGCCGCGCGCGGCACCTGGCGGGTCATCCTCAACACGCTGTGGATGGGATTGGGCGTCGCGTCGGCGGGCACGCTGCTAGGCTTTTTGTTCGCCTTCGTCCAGGTCAAACTGGACGTGCCCTTTAAGCGATTTTTCAACCTGGTTGGCATCCTGCCGGTCATCTCGCCCCCCTTCGCTGTGGCTATGTCAACCATCGTGCTCTTTGGCCGCAGCGGGCTGATCACCAAACGGTTGCTGGGCATGCGCTACGACATCTACGGCCTGGATGGGCTGATCCTCGTCATGGCGATCTCTTTTTTTCCCGTCGCCTACCTGACGCTACTAGGCATGATGCGGGCGCTGGACCCATCGCTGGAGGAGGCCGCGGTCAACCTGGGAGCCAGCAGGTGGCGTGTCTTTCGCACCGTGACGCTGCCCATGCTCACCCCGGGCCTGGCGAGTTCATTCCTGTTGCTGTTCGTCGAGGCGCTGGCCGACCTGGCGAACCCGCTGCTCATCGGGGGCAACTATACCGTTCTGGCCTCGCGCATCTACCTGGCGATCATTGGCGAGTATGACCTGCACGCCGGGGCCGTGCTCTCGCTCATCCTGCTGGTGCCTTCCTTGACGATATTCTTTTTTCAACACTATTGGGTCAGCCGCCGCTCCTACGTCTCCGTCACCGGCAAACCGGCGGGACACCACCGGCCGATCCGCTCGCCGTGGGTTAAGTGGCCGCTGTTCGCCCTGTGCCTGCTCATATCGGCCCTGATCGTGTTGATGTATGGCTTTATCTTTGTGGGGGCCGTCACCAAAGTGTGGGGCATCAACTATGGCCTCACGCTGGAGCACTTTAACTTTGTCGTCTTTGGCTACGGCTCCGAGGCCATGACCGACACCACGCTGCTGGCGGCGATTGCCACGCCGGTGGCCGGACTGATGGGCATGTTGATCGCCTTCCTGGTCGTGCGGCGGCAGTTCGTGGGCCGCAATCTGGTGGACTTTACCTCAGTGCTGGGGTTGGCGGTGCCCGGCACGGTGGTGGGCATTGGCTTTATTCTGGCGTTCAACCAGCCAATGTGGGGCGGGCTGATCCCCAAACTGACGGGCACCGCGCTCATCATCGTCCTGGCCTATGTGGTGCGTTGCGTCCCGGGCAGTGTGCGCTCGGGCGTGGCCGCGTTGCAACAGGTTGACACGGCGATGGAGGAGGCTTCAGCCAGCCTGGGGGCCAGTTCGGTCACGACTTTTCGCCGCATCACGATGCCGCTGATCCGGCCGGCGTTCCTGACCGGGCTGATCTACAGTTTCGCCCGCTCGATGACTTCGCTCTCGGCAATCATCTTTCTGGTCATGCCGCGCTGGCGCATTATGACGGCGCAGATTCTCAACGAGGCGGAGACAGGCCGCTTTGGCAACGCCGCCGCTTACTGCGTCGTGCTGATCGGTATCGTTCTCGCGGCCATCGGCCTGATGTACGGAGTCGTCGGCTCCACGACCGGGGCCGAACGGCTGATCGAAACGTGAGACTGAGGTTGAGGTTAAGGTTGAGGTTATGGAATCCACCACACTCTTGCTAGACAATCTGGTAAAGACCTTTGGCCGCCGGGGCCAGGTGCGGGCCGTCAACGGGCTCAGCCTCGAAATCAACCAGGGAGAGTTCGTGACGCTACTAGGGCCGTCGGGCTGCGGCAAGACGACGACGCTGCGGCTCATCGCCGGTTTCGAGTTCCCCACCTCGGGCCGGATTCTGCTCGACGGCGAGGCGATCAACGATGTGCCGCCCAACAAGCGGCCTATGGCCATGGTCTTTCAGAACTATGCCCTCTTCCCGCACATGTCGGTGTTCGACAACATCTCCTACGGCCTCAAGGTCAAGAGGCAGCCAGCGGACGCGATCCGCGAGAGTGTCGAGATCGTGATGCAGTTGATGAACCTGGTGGGGTTGGAAGACCGGATGCCGCACCAACTGTCGGGCGGGCAGCAGCAACGGGTGTCGCTGGCGCGGGCGCTGGTCATGCAGCCCCAGGTGTTGCTCTTTGACGAGCCGCTCTCCAATCTCGACGCCAAGTTACGGGTGCAGATGCGCGTCGAGATTCGCCGCCTGCAACAGCGGTTGGGCATCACCACCGTCTACGTCACCCACGACCAGGCGGAGGCGATGACTCTTTCCGACCGCATCGTGGTCATGCGCGACGGCCAGATCGAGCAAGTCGGCACGCCATCCGAGATCTACCAGCAGCCGGCCTCCCTGTTCGTCGCCGATTTCATCGGCCGGGCGAACTTTATCGAGAGCACCGTGCAAGGCCGGATGGACGGGCAGATGACGTTCGATCTGTTCGGGCGTTCGCTGACCCTCCCTGCCTCCCAGGGGGAGTTCGCCGCCGGCGAGCCGGTCTACCTGGTCATCCGGCCGGAGGCGGTGCGGGTGAGCCGGCAGGAGGGGCGTTACGCGGGCGAGGTCAAACAGGTGGTCTACCTGGGCTCGACCGTGGAGTACGAGGTCGAGACCCACGATCAGTTCATCGCGGTGGTGGTTTACGACCCGCAAGAGGGAGATATTTTCGAGGAAGGGAGCCGGATGTTCCTGGACCTCCCCGGGGATGCGTTCCACGTGTTGCCGCGACGGCAATAGTGAGGATGTGTCCTACTGGAGGGTGAGCAATGTGTCTGGCGTGATCTTTGATTCCAGGAGTGCTATGATCTCCTCAAGTTCAATCCTGGGGCTAACTTGCAGACCCAGGCACTTTGCGATCCCGTTGGCATCTGTACTGAAGCGAGATTCGAGGTTCAACCAGAAAGAACCATCTTCCGTCTGGTCCAGTTTATACGAGTGGATGTGCATAGGGTCACCGATGCGAGCGTTATTCAAATGCTCAAATTGAAATGCTCGCCTCATGTAGTCCAGAAGATGGTCTTGTGTGACTAATACTAGGTGCTTGCTAATGTGCTCGAATGTCTCCACTTTGTGGTGTAATTGAACCAGGATGGTCTTCGCTGTCATCTTCCAGTTCATGGCGAAGCCCCTGCTAAAATCCGCTCTCGCTTCATCAATTTCGATAGCGTGTTCCTGTAGAAATCGTTGACGTTCTGGCCAAACCGTTCCTGTCGTGTCCAGTGCCTGGAGTTCAATACCCACGAAATCCCTGACTTTCTTGTCTCTCGCAGATATGAGAAAGTAATCTACGGAGCCTCCTGGAATGGAGACCTCTCGAACAATATGCAGTTCGTTACCAGGTTCGTGAAGGGTGAGCAAATGGATACAATCTATAAAGATTTGGTTGCGCTCCAAAAGGCGTTGGGGACAGATGGTAACTTTCTTGCGCCCCCTGCTATACAAGACAGTACAAGTCCCTATGGTAACTTCTGGTTCACTTTTCCTCGTTTTCAGGCACTTGCGATGTAGATATGGGCAGGTCTCTTGAGCCAAAACTACCTTCCAGTCAACTGCTGTCGTTGAGCGCGTTGAAACGCCGTACAGTTCGAGCACTTTACTCATAGCAGTCTCATACACCTTCTTTCCGCAAGTTTCAGGTACTCCTCGGATATGTCAATTCCGAAAGATTTTCGCCATAGCATACGTGCGACGAGCATTGTTGTGCCAGTGCCACAGAAAGGGTCGAGAACTATGCCATCTGGTGGACAAGTTGCCAGAATGGGTATCTTGCACAAGTCCTCTGGATAAGGCGCGAAGTGGCTACGCCGTTTCTGTGTATCCTCCGGCAGGATATCCCATACGTCGCCTGGTTTACTTCCTTTTGGGTGGTATGCGAGAAAGTAGAAACCCTTTTCCTGTAACTCCCTCGCCCTTCCCGACACACGCTCTGAATCCGAATGAGTGGTCCGTTGCTGCCCGCGAATAATCATCCTGAAGTCGGATATTTCCCCAAGTCTCACTTTCCCAAGCATTTCTTGCAGGGCCTCCAGGGCGGCCTTTTTTCCGTCGTTGGTCAGTGCCGTTGACAACTCAATCTGGCGCTTATACCGAACGCCTGTAACGCCTGTCGCAGAAACAACAGCGCCATTGACGACCTTCGTTTGTCTTGGCTTGGATCGAATTGCGTCTACGTCGTAGTAGTAGCCCTTGTGAATTTTGACGAAATGAAAGACATTCTCGTGGACGTTTCGTAGGCGGTCTTTGGAATTATCGAGGCCCCCCTTGACTTTGTTCCAGATCACACTGTTGCGCAAAATCCAATCCTGTTCGTCCATTAGCGTCAGGGTCACCCGCCAAGGAATCCCTAGCAGTCGCTTGTTATGATAGCTATCTCCGATATTGAGCCAGAACGATCCTGTCGGCTTTAGAACTCTCTTGACCTGCTCGAAGACCGCAATAAGATTTGAAATGTAGTCCTTGTAGTTTGCTTCTAAACCGATACCCCCATTACGGTACTGCCGCTTTCCCCAGTAGGGGGGACTGGTCATGCAGCAGTCAACGGAGGCACTGGGTAACTGTCGGAGAACGGACAGCGCGTCTCCGAGGATAAACAGGGGGGAGAGGTCCGCCCCCCCCATATAGACAGAGAAATGTTCTGCCAGGTTGGATGTAACTATCGTCATGTTCTCGACCCGCTCTAACCCAATGGTGGCGCACCTAATTATAAACCAACGATAGCCATTACACAAACGAACGCCCCTTCGGCAGGCTCAGGGCAAGCAGTCCCCTGCCCCGTTTCCCTCACCCCCACCGTGCGTGCATCCGTAGGAGGGGACATCAGCGCGTCCTCCCAATTTAAGTACGTCAAGTATTATACCCGTCATACTACAGAACGGATAAACGCTCATCTCTGCCTCAGCGCCTCGGCCACGATGCGCCCGGAGCGGGCCTTGATCAGGTGGCGCAGTTCCGCCTGCACCTCGGCGCTAAAGTCACCGGCCGCCGCCAGCGTCCCCTCCAGGAACGTCTTGTACCGCTTGGCCGCCGGTCCGATGGTGCGTTTGTCCGTCTGCGCGGCGTGCACCAGCGCACCCCGTAGTGATTCCAGTTCCTTCTGCTCGGCCGGGGTGATGCCCCGCTCCAGCCCCAGTTCCGGCTGGCCGTATCCCTGCCAAAAGTGCTCCACGATGACGGCAGCGTCGCGCACCGCCGGTAGAGGCCCGGCCTTGCCCGTCTCCCGCTGGCGCAGTTTCTCGGCGAAGCGCGTGCCCAGGTGCTCCCAGCGTACTTTGTACACCCGCTGCCGGTCGCGCCCCTCGGCCGCCTTCAGCACGATCCCCTCGAACACCGGCTCCACGTCCGCCAGCGCCCGCGCAAGATGCTCCCCCTCCCCGGCCGCGAAGACGCCCAGGCTGGGGATGAGCGAAAGGCCGTAGCGGCCGCACCACTCTTCCAGCAGTTCGCGCCCGTGCCAGGGTGTGTCCTCCTCCGCGTCGCGCCCTTTGTCGAATGTGTCAAAGACAAAGTAGCCGGCGAGCAGGCCGCGCCAGCGAGTCGTAAAGCCATAGTCGGCTAGATACCCCGCTCGCTTGTGGCGGATGAATTCGAGGCAGACCACCGTCTCGGGGTGATCGGCGAAGAAGGCCCGCAGCGGCTCCCCGAACAGATTGCCCAGGATGGCGGTGATGCCGCCGTCCAGATGGCCGCCGCGCGTGATGGCCGCAAAAGCGTCCCGGTCGGGCAGGTAGACCAGGCGGATGTTGCCGCCGTCGGCCTTGACCTCGGCCAGCATCGGGTAAGGGGGCAGTTGGTTCAGGGCCTGCCCTGAGTTTATCGAAGGGTCGGTGATGGCCTCCATCTCCGGGTAGGACTGCACCATCACCAGTTCCTCTCCCTGGCGCAGCACGACCCGTCCGCTGCTCGATAGAAGGTAGAACTCTAGCCCCGCCAACGCCGGTGGCAGGTCGCCGCCGCTCACCACCGCGCCGGGTTGGAAATTAATCGCGTATCGAATTCGCAGGTCGTCTAAATTCAGCATTTCATCACACTCCTACAGTTCCTTCTCGTAGACGCGGTAGGTGCGATATACGTGCGCTCCCAGCATTTCGGCTGTGCGGCGCATCATGGTGTTGTTTTCCAGTATCCACGAGATCTCGGACCAGCGGTAGCGGGGTAGAGCGGCCTGGGCCACCTTCACCATTAGGACGGCCTCCACGCCCCGACCTCGGTGGGCTTCCAGGACGCCGCCGGCAAAGCCGCGCATGGTGTCCACGCAGCGGCGTACCTTCCAGTACCAGAGGAGTTTGGCCATCGTCCACCACTCCGGCACACCGGGGCGAGGATAGGCCCGGATCAGCGCCTGGTTCAGGTCGGGGAGGGGCAGCATCGCGCCGATGGGCTCGCCGTCCTTTTCGGCGAACCAGACGATGTCGGGGTCGAGGATTTGCTTCAGCCCGGCGGCGGTGTGGTCAATCTCGGCGCCGGTCAGGGGCACGAAACCCCAGTTCTTCTCCCAGGCCGCGTTGTAGACGCGCTTGAAGCGGTTTACCTCGTCGTAAAAGTGGCGCATGTCCATCGGGCGCACGGTAAAGTTTCCCCGCTGCTCAATCTTCCTGGCCACGCGGAGCAGTTTGGGGGGCAGGCCCTCCCCGTGCTGCCCGAAAGGGGCCAGGTCCAGCATGTAGGCTAAAAGGTCCATCGCCTTGTGGAATCTCGCGCCTTCGATAAAGTCCACGTAGTAGCGCGGGTTATAGGTCATCATTGCTACCGGCGGGCCATTCCAGCCGTCCACCAGCAGGCCACATTCCTCGTTGGTGGAATAGTTCATCGGCCCCCGGATGGCGGTTAGGCCGCGCTCCCGCGCCCAGTCACAGGCAGTCTCCAGCAGTGCCTCGGCCGCCTCCCGGTCCGGCAGTACCTCGAAGAGACCAAAGAAGCCCACGCGCTCCTCGTGGAATTCATTGTGCCGGTTGTTCAGGATGGCGGCGATGGTGCCCACGGGCTGGCCGCCACGACGGGCTATAAAGAACTCTACTTCCGAGTGGCGGTGGAAAGGATGGCGCTCTCTGTCGAGGAATTCCACCCGTTCAGAGATCAGCGGCGGCACCCAGTAGGGATCGTCGGGGTAGACTTGCCATTGAAAGTGGATAAAGTCTAGTCGTTCTTGAGGGGTATGTGCCGGTTGGATTGTCAGTTTATTGTTTGTCATGTTCTCCGTCACTTTCGCTACAGGGGATAATCAGGCAGATATTTCACGAATGGCAATACTGTCTTCACAGCATCGTAGAACGCCTTATCTGCTGTCCAGAACTCGCAGCCGCGCAATTCGGCCAGGGCAGCGTAAATTGAGTCGTAGATACGCTCTTGCTTGGACCGGCGAGCAATCTCACGTGCCCGGCGCACCATATTGGGGTGAGTGACGATTCGCACCCTGACGGTATAGAATGCTCTCAGTGACTCATCGACTGCTCCTATGGTTGCGCGGCCATAGTGCAGACGGCGCTGCAAGGCGCTCTCAACTTCGTATTCCAGAAGAGGCGGTCCTACCAAGGCAATGCCTTTGAATCGCGCGTCACGGAGCAATTGCCGCGCTTTATTGCGAAATGGTTCGCCTTTGACTACCCACTTGATAGCAACACTGGCATCTATGACTTGTTCGGTCATATCTGCGCATCCCTGTCCCAACGCATCTGGCGAATGTCTTCAGCAGCATCAAAGTCGCCCTCCCACATCTTCGCTGCGGCATCGCACAGTGCCAGCAATTCACCGGCTTCTTTCTCACGCTGTCGTCGCAGCGATTTTTCGTTCATTATCATCGGTGCGACAAACGGCATAACACTTAGTTGCTGAGAGATATACGCCACCAGTTCGAGTTGTTCTTGCGGCAATAGTTGCACTGCCTGCTGTTCTAGTCGCTCTAAAGCCACCTGATTTGACATCGTTCCTGCCCTCCTAAAATATGTCTTGTGTCATAGCCTGCAACTTGTTAATTGTACACCAAAGTGCCGCCGATGCAAAGTCACAACCCGACCGTCAGGCCGTCGTATGCCAGCGCGAATCGGTCATCGGGCAACAGGGACAGCACCTCCTCCGGGGTGCGCCGCAGGTGGCCGATGTGGGTGAAGATGACCCGCCGGGCGCCGGCCTCCTCCGCCCACCGCGCTTCCTCAACGATGGGCATGTGGCGACCCTGGCCTTCCTCCAGCAGCGGTGTGTAGCGGGCGTCCATCTGCTCGCGGGTGAGGAAGGAGCCGTCGAGGACTGCCAGGTCCAGGGGGCGCACCAGGACCGGGTCGGTGTGGTAAAAGTCAGGGGCGTAAAAGACGCGCACGCCCTTTTGCTCAATCAAAAGGCCCGCAGTGGTGAAGGGCTGGGTGTGGTGGGTGTCCAGGGGGGTCACGCAGAGACCCTCGGTGAGGTGGAGCGGCTCGTTCAGGCACATTTCGCGCCGGGCGAAAGGCCGCCGGTCGTACTGGCTGACCTCGGCGGCGATGAGATGGCGGAAGGCGCTCTCGATGCGGTCCCAGCCGTCGGCGAGGGCATAGAGGGGCAGGACGGGGAGGCGAGAGGTGCGACGGAGCGCCGCCAGGTCGTCCAGCCCCAGGTAGTGGTCGGCGTGGGGATGGGTGATGATGATGTGGTCAATGCGGGCCAGGTGCTCGTAGGGCAGAGTACCCAGTTGGGCGTAGATGTCCGGGCCGGCGTCCACCAGCATCTCGCCGTTGACCAGGATGGCGGAGCGGGTGCGCCGGGCGCGAGGGTCTGTCTGGGCGGCAGCGCACTGGGGGCAGGTGCAGCCCCAGCGGGGGATAGGGCGGGCAGCGGAGGTGCCGAGGAAGCGGATATGGAGGCAAGTCACTGCTTGGGAACGGAGAGGAGTCACCCGAACAATCTACCCAGGCCCCGGTAAGTGGCTTCGCTGCGCCGGGCCACGCGACCGATGAGTACCAGTTGCTCGTCGTCCAGCACTTTGTAGATCACCCGATAGCGACCAACCCGCAGACGGTACACGCCGGGCGCCAGTTGTTTGATCCCATCCGGGCGGGGATTCTTGGCCAGGGATTGCATGGCCTTGACGATGCGGGGCCTGTCTGCGACGGGGATACGCCTGAGTTCCCGCTTGAGACGGGTGACGGGGGACTCAACCCGGTACATAAGTCGTCTCTTCGACTTCCAGTTCGGCCAGGATCTCGTCAAGGGGGCGGCCTTCACCGGCCCTGTACTCGGCCTCTGCCTCCCGCATCGCCAGCAGGTCCTCCAGGTCTTCCAGGCGCTCCTGCCACTTCTGATATGTCTGGTAGTGGAGCAGCACACCCCGGACGCCGTCTCCGGAGACGTAGATCGGCCGGTCGCTTTCAGCCAAGAGGTTCAAAAGCCCGTCCAGGTCGTGGACCTCACGGGTTACGAGAGTTTGAGCAATCACTTTATCGGCCATAGGAATCACCTCAGGCAACACAATCGCGTCCCTCCTCTGCTCAATCTGCCAGCATTGTACAGTCTTTACGCCAGACTGTCAACCGGCACGACTGGGGCAATGGGGGTCGGAGTCGGCAAAGTCACCGCCGAAGGCCATCACCACGGCCGGGCATCCCCGGCACAGGCTGAGATAGTCGCAAGCGCGGCATGGCCCACGCATCGTGTCCTCCAGTGCCCGGAAGCGGGCGAAAACGGCCGACTCGCGCCAGGCGTGCATCACGTCACCGGCGCCCACGTCCGACCAACGCACGTGGCTGCACGGGAGCACGTCTCCGTCCTGCGTGACGGTGATGAACTTGCGGGCCGCCGAGCAGCCCCACACGCCGGCGCGGGCCAACTGCCAGGGCGGGCGGTCGGTGAGGAGAAAGGTGAGCGAGGCGTCAACTGTGATACTGGTTGCTGGTTGCTGGTTGCTGGACGCTCGCAGGATGCGGCGGACCTGGCGGTAGTCGGCGGCGGTGGGAGACTCGCGTTCCAACCAGTCGCTTTCGGTAGTGGGGGGCTTAGGGCGCAGGAGGTTGACGGTGGCCGCGCCCTTGTGCTGCCCCAGGCGGATAAGCGCCTCCAGATCGGAGAGGTTGGAGCGGGTGAGCAGGAAGTTGATCCCGAAACGTAACCCCGCCGTCCGGCAGGCTTCTATGGCCGCTAACGCCCCGGCGAAGTTGGGCCGCGTGGTCGCGTTCGTCTCCTCCGACGCGCCGTTGAGCGAGATTTGCGCCTGGCCCAGCCCGGCCTCCTTCAACGCGACCGCCACCTCGACCGTCAGCAGGTTGCCGTTGGTCGTGAGGTTGGGGACGATGTCGCTCTGGCGGGCCAGGCGCACCATGTCGAGGAGACGGGCGTGTAGCAGCGGCTCACCGCCGCCCAGGGCCATCTGGAGGACGCGGGCCCGGGCGGCCTGCCGCACCACGCGCTCAAAGAGAGCGAAGGGAGCATCGCTGGCAGCGACGGCGGAGCCGGGCCGGGCGGAGTAGAAGCAGCCGGCGCAGACCTGGTTGCAACGGCCGGTGACGGAGAAGTGGATCGTCTCCGGGGCGGACAGCGCACGAAGTGGGGCGGTCGTCGTAGGCGCCTCGTCGCGCACGGCCACCACACGCTCCAGGGAGCCGTCGGGCGACCCCTCTACCACGAACTGGTGCGCTCGCAGATAGGCGACGAAGAAGGGCGGGTAGTCGCGCAGTTCCCCTTTGAGAAGGAAGTAGAGCGCGTCCAAGCCCTCCAGATCCAGCAGGGCCGTCTCGGCTGTCTCTTGCTGGAAAAGCAGCGCCCCGTCTGGTTCGGGACGGATGATGGTGTGGAGGAAGAGAGTGGGCATCAGAGACAGTATGTCCCGATTTTTACTCCGGCCTTTTTCGCCGCCAGCCCCAGCAGGTAATCGTAGTAGGGGAAGATGAACTGGCCATCGTCCATCCAGCGACCGGTGATGGTGAAGGTGGCGTCGGGGTTGAGCCGCACCCGCAGGGTCAAGCCTTGGCGCTTGTTGATGTCATCCTGCACGTAATCGCGTGGCGCTCCCCATCCCCAACCGGACATCTCGTCCAGCAGCCCCACTTCCTTGTAGTGCCGGCGCACCTTCTGGTAGGCCCGTTTATTCTCCTCGGGAGAGAGTTTGCTGGCCGGTACCAGGTCGCAGCCCAGGAGGAGGACGACGCCGTCGAGGGGAATCTCCTCCTCGGAGTAGTAGATGCTCTCCTTCACCAGACTTCCGGGCTCGAACTCTTCGCCGTAGTCATAGTCCTCGCGCATTTCCTTCTGCTGTTTGGTCAGTTCGAAGCGCAAGGTCTCAGCGTCCAGCAATTCTTGCCGGTGGGCGCCGATGTAGTTGAGGATGGACTCGATGGCCCGCACGCCGATGCGGCTGGCCTTCCAACTGGTGGGGTCGAACTTTGACATCTGCTTCTCCAGGTGCTCGGATGCTTTGGCCGTCAGTTTGTCCTCCGCCTCGCCCTGGGCGACGATAAAGTCACGCAGGCGAACCAGCGGCTCTTCGAAGGCGAGGTAGTAGGAGCGGACAAAGTAGCCAGAGGTGAGCAATCCTCTCACCGACGTCCCCAATTGTTCGGGCTGGGGCACCTGGGCCTCGTAGGCCGCTTCTGACGAATCAATTTCGTAGCCGTGCCAGTGTGCTTTGAGCATTATCAACCTCCTATCTTATCACAATGTTTCGTCTGATCACTATCCGCCCGCCCTTGACGACCGTCTCCACCGGGTTGGCGCCGAAGCGGTAGCCCAGGTGGCGGTAGTCGGGCAGGTCGAGCACGAGGACGTCGGCGGCGCGTCCCACCGTGAGGCTCCCCACCTTGTTCCCCAGCCCGACGGCGTGGGCGGCGTTGAGCGTCGCAGCGACGAGCGCCTGGGCTGGGGTGAGGCGCAGGTAGCGGCAGGCCAGCGCGATGACGAAAGGCACCGATTCGCACCAGGCGGTGCCCGGGTTGCAGTCGGTCGCCAGCGCGAGAATGCCACCGGCGTCGAGGATGGCCTGGGCAGGGGTGTAGTCGTGGTGGGCCAGGCCGAAGGGGGTGGGCGGCAGCGCTACCGCCACCGTGTCCGACTGGCCCAGTAGTTCGATCTCTCGCGCCGGCGTGCAGACCAGGTGGTCGGCCGAGACGGCTCCCAGTTCCACTGCCAGCGCCGTGCCGCCCAGCGGCTTGAACTCGTCGGCGTGCACCTTTAACCCGAACCCCAATGCACGGGCGGCCTCGAGGATGCGACGGGTCTGGGCCAGCGAGAAGGCTCCCTCTTCGCAGAAGACGTCGCAGAATTGGGCTTTGGACTGTGAGGCTTGGGATTTGACCGCCGGCAGCATTTCTTCTACGATCAGGGCCACATAGCCGTCGGGGTCGTCTTTGTACTCGGTGGGGATAGCGTGAGCGCCCAGGAAAGTGGGGACGAGTGTGATCGGGTGGCTGGCGTCCAGCGCGGCGATGACTGCGAGCATTTTCAGTTCGTCGGCTGTGGTGAGCCCGTAGCCGGTTTTGGCCTCGACGGTGGTGGAGCCGTGGGCCAACATGCGGGCCAGGCGTGGGCGAGTCTCGATGATGAGTTGGTCGAGGCTGGCGGCACGGGTGGCGCGCACGGTGGACATGATGCCGCCGCCAGCGGCCATGATTTCCATGTAGGTCGCGCCACGCACGCGCTGCTCGAACTCAGCGGCCCGGTCGCCAGCCCACACGACGTGGGTGTGGGGGTCTACGAAGCCGGGGCAGACGACTTTGCCGGAGGCGTCAAGTTCGATTGCGGCCTGCCAATCGGCGCGCACCTGGGCCGTGGGGCCGACGGCGACGATGCGCCCGTCGGCGCAGGCGACTGCTCCATTCTCAATGAGCCCCAGGTCGCCCAAATCACGTCCCCGCTGGGGGCCTCCATTTTGTGGCGGGACGACGCACAGTTGCGCAGCGGAGCGAATCAGTAAATCAGCATGCATCTCTATGTCACCAACGCCGCTGCCTGTGCCACCAGCGCCAGCACGCCCAGGGCCAGGACGGCATAGTTATCGTTTTTGTAAACGCCAGGGGGAGTAGCGGATTCCGATCTGTTGAGTCCCATAAAGTCGTACCGGTCAAAGTCTCACAAAGTCGTACCGGTCAAATCACCGGCTAACATCATCTCCCGCCAAGCAGATGGCGAGAAGGGTAATGCCAGTTGATAGGTTGGCAAAGTAACCAAGGGGTCCAGTTCTCCCAT
>JADHWW010000155.1 GCA_016783285.1 Anaerolineae bacterium | reverse complement strand
TGATTCGACAGTGAACATACGAATCCTCCACACCGAGATGTTCTGCCTCCCGGTAAACGTTTCATTAGCCCGGTGAACAGGGAAGGACAGGGAGCGCTCTGGCAGAGGCGTGCGATCAGGATGACCTTTGGCCAGCCCGGCTCAGCGCCAGGATTGCATGTCGTGGCCCATTTACCACTCCAAGCCGCACAGAACCCCAATTACAGTATAGCACACATCGGTGCCTGGCGCAATGGAGTCCCTGTTGGCGACTGCCTGCAACTTTGGTTTCCGCTAACTCTGAGATGTAGCAAGCGCAACTGACCAAGGACCAGATGCCCTGGAAACCGCCAGTCTGGCATCCAGGGTAAGCACTTTACAAATTCTTGATATTCTAAGCCCTTTTTATGCGGTTTTCGTCTTTTTCTGACGTCGATGGCCCAGAATGCCCTTCGGGAGGTGGTCCACTACCGACGCTTTTTTTCGGAATCGCCCTGGCAGCGGGCAAGTGTCCGGAAATGGCGTCCTGGCCAGCAAGCGCCGTAGACGTCCGGCAGTCGGTGTAGGGTTACGATCCCAGAACCCTGTCGGTATGGCTGGCAAGGTGGCGGCGAGATAGGTCAGCATCTCGCTGGCGAGCAAGGTCAGTTCGGGGAGTCGTTGACAGCTTTCCGGTGACGAGACGAACTGACGTGCGCCACCAAGCATCTGCTTGGCGACCAAAGGGACTTGCTCGATCGGCCAACGGTCACAGTACAGACGCCACACGGTGATGGCAGGAAGCTTGAGCGAAGTGACCAGCACCCAAGGCTCCTTGAAGCGCGGATCGTAGACCACCGCCACGTGGAAGACTTGATTGTCTTCACTGACCTTGACATCAGTGCGCACCAGGTCGTACCATAGCTCAGCGCGAAAGGTGAGTTCGTCTGTAGTCCAGGTTTCGACGGCATCGGGTGACGTGGCGGCGATGGTGTGGTCTTTGTACTGCCGCGCCAAGGGGCGTACCTTCTCGCCATACTCGGGGTAACGTCCGTGTCCTTTGTAGGGCGGAAGCGTATTGCGACGAGCCGTCAAGTTTTTGGCTCCACGGATCACATATCGTGGCACGCCTGCTTCCTGGACTTCCTTCACCTCGAACCCGGCATCGCAAACGGCAATCTCGTCTGGTTCGAGAGTTCGCGCCACGTGTTTGACCAGCTGCGTCTGGAAGGAAGCTGTGGATGCATCGGTCAAGTCGCCGCGCACCAGGTCTGTGATCACGGTGACACGTTGGCGCTGGCCTTCGGGGTTCGTCACACTGCCGACACGTCCTACGATCCCTACCTCGACGGCAGACAGCGCTTTGCCTGCTTGCGGATGGTAGTGTTTGCTGCGGCACGACTTGGTGGCTGGATGCCAATAAGGCGTGATGTCCACTGCTTTGGGCACATAGCCGGCATAGGAATGTGCCTGCCAATGGGGCCGCTCCTCGACATACTGCCGCCACAAGAAGAGCATCACGCCAATCTGCCAGGCGCCAAAACGGAATGCCGCCCACGCTCGGCGAACAGCCGCTGCCGACAGGCCGATGGCCTGTAAGGCTGGAAACAGGGCTCCTCGGCTAGTCAACAGTTGACCGCTGAGGATCATCCATAGAAACTGTAAAAGAGCTAGATTCGTGCCAATGGGCAAGCTTTGCGTGACCGCACACAGAGCACCCATTGTTTCGACCACTGCTTGGGACATTTCACTCACCTCGCGACAAAATGGGATTCTGCCCCATTTTGCCGCAAATGGTGATCTTTGTCCAGGCTGTCAAGCCGTGGAAGCCAGACTTTACATAATCATTTAGCGGAAACTAAAGTTTGACCCGATCCGGTCTGTTGTCATTCCTGCTGCTTCGGGATTCGTGAGCGGCATTGTGGCATCTCTGATTGCCCCGTGGGTGCGCTGGGGCATTGAGAAGAAAAGGGAAAAACGGATAGTCAGGCGTGAGATTGTGAAAAGATGCCGAGAGCTGCTTTATCTGTCTGATAATCGGACGTTCCGAGAAACCCAGGAGTACAGGTATATCAAGCCCTACCTGAGCAAGAAGGCGATTGAGCACCTCGAAGACGATACAAAAGCCTGGGTGGGAACGCCGGACCCGCTGAGACAGTCGATTCTAGAGGGCATCGAGAAACTGGAGAAGCATTGGGACCTTGATTAGGCGTCCTGCGCAGATATCGAAGGTGGGATGAGGATGATAGGGAACGGCGTGCAGGCAGCGTGTGTCAAGGGGATGGCGGGAGTCGATAGGTTTTGGTAGAGGGGGAGAGGGGGCAGGCTGAGAGGGCGCTGCCGTGGGTGGACACAGGCGTCAGGGAGCAACGGCACTGGAGCGACCACGGGCGATGGTGATTGGGTGTAGGGGTCTTCGCCGTAGTTAGTGCATATTCGGTATTGCTATTCCGGTCGGTTTGTGGTATCATAGAGGTGTGGTGCTCCCACCGTGGGAGCGAGGTATAATGCACATTATCTCTCGTAAACGCCTCAAAGACTTCTGGAGACAACCCAGGTACGCAGATTCCGAACGTGCATTGCGTGCATGGTACGCAGATGCCAAGCGGTCACAATGGCGGACCTCCGCAGAGATCAAGCGTGCCATTGGAAGCGCAAGCATCGTATCTAGTGATCGTGTCGTGTTCAATATATGTGGAAACAAATATCGGCTTGTGGTAGCGATCCGATACGACAAGGGATGCATCTACATTCGCTTTGTCGGCACTCATCCGGAGTACGACCAGGTAGATGCATGCACGATCTGAGCAGAAAGAGGCCTTTGGTGGACATCAAGCCAATCAAGAATGACGCTGACTATGAAGCGGCCTTGAAGGAAATTGAACGCCTGTTCATTGCCGAACTGAATACGCCGGAAGGTGATCGCCTTGAGGTGCTCATGATCTTGGTGGAGGCGTATGAAGACGAGCACTATGACATTCCTCCTCCAGATCCCATTGACGCGATAGAGTATCACATGGAGAGCCGGGGATTGACACGCAGGGACCTTCAGCAGTACATCGGCAGTCGGGCACGCGTGTCTGAGATCCTGAACCGACGCCGGCCGCTCACGCTGCGGATGATACGCAAGCTGGAAGCTGGGCTGGGCATTCCGGCAGAGATCCTGATACAGCCCTATGCGTTGGCAGGTTCTTTGGGAACGGGTGTGGATGTGCGCCGCCATGCGCAGTGGACTTGGGACGATGTGCAGGACATATCAGAGCTTTGCCACGCGGTATTCAAGACGTTTGTGGCGTCGGAGTGTAGGCTGGAGGACTATCTTTGCCTACAACGGTACACATTTGATGCGCTTTCGACATCCCAGCCGTCGAGACAGGAAGCTGGGACGTGGGTCGAGCGGTTGACGGATGCGACTGAGACGGCGTGGAATGTGGACACGTCACCGCCATATGATATGCCTGCCACTCAACCGTGCTGGTTTTACGTGGTAGACGAATCGGAGCCCAAGCAGAGCGTTCCTACGATGGTTCGCCAAGAGGAGACAGTTCAGTGATAGACCATTGGTGGACAATCCTCTGTTCGCGTGCTGTGGTTGATCAGAGGTCGAACAATGTGAGCCTGCAGAACATACTGGAACAGATCACCATCCGAGGTGAACTGCCAACGGACGCCGCCATCCCTGCTATCCCGATGATGTGTGAGCTCGTTACGCTATGGGCGAGGCAGCCCGCTGATACGCCAACCCAGGGACGAGCACGCATTACGTACTTGGCGCCCTCGGGTGAGGAACTGCATGCAGCCGAACTGCCGATAGACCTGTCTGCGACTCAGCGATACCGAACACAGCTAACTATGCAGGGTCTACGCATTGCAGGGCCAGGTGTTCACACGTTCCGTGTGGAGCTACAGGACAACGGCAATTGGCGCGAGGTGTCAGCAGTGCCCTTGGAGATAATCGTGGAGCCACCAGACCCCGCGGAGTCAGACGAGTAGTAGAGGACAGAGGATCATCCATTCGCTGGACCAGGACAACGACGGGGTAGCGTGCGAGTCGCTACCGTAGGCCATCGTGGCTAGCCTAATCGTACTTGACTTAGCCGCCTGCGTGCGGCAGCGGGGGGTAGGTAGGTTACATTATGCAGTCTAACGAGCGCAAACTCCGCCCGATCATCGGCTTTGCTGGCCTGATCCTGGCCATCGTAGGCCTCGCCGTGTCCTGTCAGCCGCTAGTATGGGGCATCGGTCTGCTCGTGCCGGGCACCGCTATGCTGGTGTATGGCCTGTTCCCGGGCATACTCAAGTTTCGCGGATAGTATAAGCACGCCTATTGTGAGCCCGGTCATCTTGTGACCGACACTCCACCATTGCGTGTTGCACTCTGGTGTGCCGTTTCGTCGTGTGGCTTCTGCGCGTGCGCAGGTTCGGGCAGATAGCCGCCGGCCGATCGGGTCGGGTGTGAGTGGAGGTCGAGCCGTCGGAGGGTGTGTGGAGGATCATTGAGTAGGGACGGCGCACTCTTGAAAGCGCGCTCGATTTGCAGTATAATGAGGCTAGACCACCAGTAGCTAGCCTGTGACACGGGAAGGAAGAATCCAGCATGAGCCAGATACAGCAGCCAGAGACTCCTCTCACTGAGCGCATCGGTCTCTCTGAATGGCAGGTGCAGACCCTAAGGTTGACGGGGTTTCTGGATCTGCAGGCCCAGGTCGACCATTCAACGTGGTGGGAAGGCGTGCTCAGAGGAGCTCCCGATAGGGAGGTCACAGAGCGCGCAAGGAACACATACACGGCAACGGGTCCATTCGAAGGGGGCATACTGAAGCTGAGCATACAGCCTGGGCGCGTTGATTGGCAGTTGCAGAGTGTGCCGGCGGACTTCCCAGCGTTCCCTACTGTTGGGAGTTTGCCGGAACTTCGTGAGGTGTTTTGCGAGCTGATGCATCGCTGGTTTGGGCTGGCAGAGCCACCGGTGCTCACGCGGGTAGCCTTCGGTGCCATTCTGCTATATCCCGTAGATAGGCGCGAGGCAGGCTATCGGCTGCTTCAGCAGTATCTGGATCACGTGGAGCTAGACCCCGTCGGTTCAACCGACTTTATGTACCAGATCAACAGACCCAGAGACGCGACAACCGAAGTCGTGGGATTGCGCATCAACCGTCTGTCAAGGTGGTCTGTGGCGTCATTCGTGCCAGCACTGCTGCACGTCAGTTCGGATGGCATAGGACCAGTTGCGCAACAAGCGGCACAGTACGCGTGTGGCTTGCAGCTTGACGTGAACACAGTTCCGGACTATCGGGGGCCGTTGGCGCAAGACCAACTGCGCCCAATTTTCACCGAGCTGGTGCGTCTGGGAATGGAGATTGTTGAGATGGGGGATGTCCCGTGATCTCCAACTACACAGGAATCGACGACAGCCTACCCGGGGAGAGCAGGGCACTAACAGGAGATGGGGACTGGAGGCCAGTTACCAAGCAACTTATGCGTGAAGAGGCCAGCACCGACGCAGATGTCCACCTCGACGATGAGTATGGACGCAATCTCCAGAGGATTGCCAGTAATCCACCAGGTATTGGCCGACCGGGAGTAGACCCAAGATACGGGTTTCCTGGTGACACTTCCCGGCACATCGTCCCCCTCGTCCCAGCGAGGGAGCATATTGAGGGGATGACTCAAGTAGAGACCCCAGATGTGGCAGGAAGGGAACCGACAATGACTTCCATTGCCTACCAAGAGCGCGCCCTAAGAGTCGATCTTCACGTAGAGGCGGCATTCAGGGCGGCTTGCCACGAGGCCTTTGAGGATGGAACGGAGAGTGAGTTCTCAAGGCATCTTGCGTCGCTGGTGAAGGGCCATGGTGATTGGGCGCTTGACGCAGTGAGACGTCTCATCACTTCACGACCCATTGATGTCGAGGTGGTGTCCGAGGCCCTACGAGCGCTTGGAGAAATGCAGGATGGTAGGACCTATCGTCGGCGCTTGCGGCTGCTTCTGCAGTGTCTGCATTCTCCATCGCTGTGGATACGCGATGGAGCGACAATAGGCCTGGCGTGGATGGACGACCCGACTACGATCCCGAGCCTCAGGCAGGCTGCAGAGCGAGAACAGGTCGAAGAAATCCGGCGGAACATAGAAGCGATCATTGCACAACTGGAGGCAACCCGTCTGTGCCGCATCTTCTGAGGTGCGTCAAGCAAGCCAAGTGGGCGAAGAGCAGCATTGAGCCTTGGTTGGGGACGGGCGATATTCCTGCGGATCCCCTCGGTGATTTTGCGACCCAATGTAACAAGCTGTCGGTCTATCGGATTGAGGATGGAGAGGAGCAGATCAAGCAAGTCGCTGCCGCTTATGCCGCCGGTCGCCAGAGGCCCGATAAGCTTGACTACCTGCTGTTCGACATAGCTATTCTCGAGCTCTGTGGCATCAGAGCCTCCAGCACGCCGGGCCGGACGAAAGATGCTGAAGTCAACATGTGGCACCTCGACCTGGTCGAGCTTTCAGGAATGAAGCTTGTTGATTTGGTCAGCGAAGTACTCAACAGTGACTACGAAACGGGGCGATACCTCCCAAAACAGGTGGACCAACTCGTGACGGAGGCAGTGGTGGCTGGACGCATTCCTGAGGCCAGCGTGCCCACGAAGTTCAGCGTAAGGGCGAGCCGAGACTGAGCGCACCACAGATAGAGAGAAGCTTTGTCAGTTCCCTACGGAAACGTCGCACTAGCACTCAGATATGTGCGCCATAGACAGAAAGCACCCGCCGCGCTTGCCCAGAGCGCGGCGGGCTGATGAGGAGAGCAAGCAGTGTTCACTGCCCTTGCAGTTACACACTGTGGTACCTCAAGGTTCGCTGCCAGCCGGAGATAGGCCCGATGCCTTTCTGGAAGCAGAGTCACAGGCGACCCTCGCGGCGCGTCTCTGCCCGTGAGTGGTTCAGAACGCGGTGGCGGGAGCTGCATCAGTGGGTGCGGTACGTCACCGGCCGGTCGGGGAGGGTGTGGGGAGGATCATCGAGTAGGGGATTGGTGAAGGGCTGAGAGGGGCGAGTCACTGCCGCAGGCGGACGCGGGCGCCGGGATGAGGGCGTCCAGGCTGGCAGAGATCGTGAAGCGTGAATGACCCTTGCAAGAGCCTTTCATGGCTCAAGTTCGCAGGTCCTGCACGACCGACTTGAGGAGAGAACCCTGGTCCTCGCACCGCGAGGCCGGACACAATTCATGAGGAGTAACGTGTGCGCCTATACCTGATAAACCCATCCAATCCGTTGGTAAGCGTTACCAGGGTCAGAGAGAGCCGCTGGAACCAGTATCGCGTCTGGAAGCCGCTTGGCCTTCTGGTCGTGGCCGGCCTCACTCCGCCCGAGTGGGACATCACGGTGGTTGACGAGAACCTCGGCGCGCCCGACTATGCGGCTATGCCACGCCCCGACCTGGTGGGGATCACCGCATCTACCCCACAAGCGGACCGTGCCTACAAAGTGGCGGCCGAGTTCCGCAGCCGCAGCGTGCCCGTGGTCATGGGTGGCATCCATGCGACCATGTGCGTAGCGGAGGCCTCAGAGCGAGTGGACGCAGTAGTGACGGGCGAAGCGGAGAGCATCTGGGCGCAGGTTCTGGAGGATGCCCGACGGGGTACCTTGAATCAGATCTATAGGGGTACCCACCTGGAAATGGACAAGGTTCCACTGGCCCGGCATGACCTGCTGCCAACCGGGTATCGCTTGGGGGCAATCCAGACCACGCGCGGTTGCCCGCTCAACTGCAGCTTCTGCAGCGTCACCGCGTTCAACGGGAGGCGCTTCCGATGCCGTCCGATTGAGAACGTACTGCAAGAGTTCGAATTGATCCAGGAAAAGGTTGTCCTCATCGTGGACGACAACCTGATCGGCACCCGTACGGAACATATCGCCCGTACCAAGGACCTGTTCCGGGCGATGATCAAGGCGAATCTTGGCAAGAAGTGGATTACCCAGGTGACGATTAACATGGCCGACGACGAAGAACTGCTTACACTGGCCGCGAAGGCTGGCTGCCTCGGCGTCTTTATTGGCTTCGAGTCGCCGAGTGTGGAAGGGCTGGTGGAAGTAAACAAAAAGTTCAACATCCAGAAAGGCCGCGATCTAGGGGCCTCCGTCCGGCGGATACAGCGGCACGGCATTCTTGTGACTGGCTCGTTCATTATGGGTTTGGACGTCGATGGGCCGGGCATCGGGCAGCAGATCGCCGATACGGCCAATCACTATGGCCTGGACATCCTCAACGTGACGTTCTTGACGCCGTTCCCCGGCACACGCTTGTGGGACAGAATGGAAGAGGAAGGCCGTATCGTCGCCAATAACTTTCCGGAGGACTGGCAGTGCTACACGCTGACCCGCCCGGTGGCTAGATACCAGCATCTGTCCTGGGCCGATATGCTTGCGGAGAATGAGGCATGCTCCCGGGCCTTTTACTCCTACCCACGCATCATTCGCCGGGTGTTCGGCAACTTGTGGCGTATGCGCAAGCCCACCAGCACGCTAGTGAGCATAGTGGGCAACCTCTCCGCTAGAAGCAATGCGTTGCGCTTCTACCGTGAAAAGTACCGGGGATTGGACTTGTCCCGGGGTGAGGCCCAAGCGATAAAGAGCCACTAGAGCTGGTGAGCATAACTCGACAACGTCACTATGCCTCAGAACCACAACCCCACACACCCGTAGAGCGGATGGCGTACCAACTGGCTCAGGGGCTCGAGGAGCTGCTCCAGAGGACGCGCAACGCGTCTTGGATCCTATGGAGCGAGTGAGGGAGTCTGAGTTGAGAGTTCGGCGGTGGTGGGGCAGGATGTTGGGGAGAGACGGCCCGTGAGGCGCTGCCGTAGTCTGTGAGCCAGAGCATCGGTGGCGAGAGTTGGGTACTGGATACGGGGCAAAGGCGATGCAGCGGGGGGCAGGAGATAGGTCCGATGCTTTCCTGGAAGCAGAGTCATAGACGGCGTTCGCCGTGCGTATTGAGCCGCGAGTGGTTCCTCACGTGGTTGCGGGAGCTGCAGCGGTGGGTGTGGTACCTCACCGGCCGGTCGGGGCGGGTGTGGGTGGAGGTCGAGCCGTCAGATTGTCGCTCGACTGGGATCCTGTCGGTCAACGTAGGTGGTCCTCAGATTGAGGACACCGGCCATTCTAGCTCTTCTCCCCTCCTTGACACGATAGGGGCGATAATCAAAGACCAGACCACCACGAGTCCATCTAGGGATCGCTTGGTGGAGTTCGATCGTCGCCCGTCCGCTCCACCAGCACCTCCACCAGCCTCTCCCGCTCAGCGGTCGCCTGCACGTACTCGTTGACCAGCCTGATCGCCCCAAAGCGGCAGCTCGCCTCGCACTGCCCGCAGTTGGCGCAGCGATCCGGGTAGTGGACCAGCCGGAACCTGTTTCGGCCCTCGCTCTGCAGTTCCAACCCCATCGCCGGGCAGTCGCGCGTGCACGCCCCGCATCCCCGGCACAGCTCGGCATCGACGACCACCCGTCCCCGGAAATACGCGGGCAGCTCCAGCGGCCCAAACGGATAGCGGACCGTGATCTGGCGCGTGAACAGCGTGCGCCCCAACTGCGGCAGCAGGTAAATGATCGAGCGAAAGCGAGACATCCCTACCCAACTCCCATCCAGATGATGAATGCGATCTGCACCAGCGCCAGCGGAGCCAGCACCCGCCAGCCGAGGGTTGCCAGTTGATCGATGCGCAGCCGGGCGTACAGCACCCCTGCCACCGAGAGAATGAGCAGGATCAGCAGGGCCTTGATCCCGAACGTGAGCGGAGGGGGCAGGATCTTGGTGACGCCGCTCCCCCCCAGGAACGCATCGGTCAGCACAAAGATGCCCACCACTGTCTTGATGTGCAGCGAGAGATTCCACAGCGCCAGCTTGCGCCCGCTGAACTCGGTCAGCGGGCCGGCGACGACCTCGGACTTGGCCTTGGGTATGTCGAACGGGGTTCTCTTTAGCTTGCCGATCAGCCCCACCACCGCCAGCAGAAAGCCCAGCGGCTGCACGAATACACCCCAGATCGTGCGCGACTGCTGCGCGGCAATGTCCGAGAGGGACCACGAGCCGCTCATGATCGCTGGGCCGCTGAGGGCCATGAGAAAGGGCACCTCGTACGAAAAGTACTGCAGCAGTGAGCGGTTTCCGCCGATCACGCTGTAGACCCCGATCGACAACCACCCCGCCAAAAAGTAGGCCAGCGCGGGGACGCTGAGCAAAAAGAGAATCACGATCAGATCGCCCTCAAAGGCGTTCACCGTCATTCCAGCGATGGGGATGTACAGGCTCGTCGTCAGCACGCAGGCCAGGGAGACGATCGGCAGGGCTGCACAGGCCCACTCGCTGGCTCCCGTGGGCAGCAGGTCCTCCTTGGCCATTAGCTTGATCCAGTCTGCAAGCGGTTGGAACCAGGGCGGTCCGACGCGCCCCTGCAGTCGAGCGGTCACCTTCCGGTCGATCCACTCAAAGATCAGCGCGCACACAAACAGGAACGCAAAGCCGGGGTAGACCAGCAGCGCAAATGCCGTTCTGATCAGGTCCATCACCCAGCCAGTCATCTCCCCTCTCTCTTTGCGGGTCGCCCAAGCCGCCCACGGGCCGGGCGGGCGGCGGTAGGGGCACCTGGGCCATCTCTACAGGTCATATGTCCTCCCTGGTGATTACCCACAAGTGCTCGGTGCGCACATTGAGCGGCAATCCTCTCATCACAGAGACGCTGTCCTTTGCCTTTCTTTGCGCAGCATCCCATCTAGGGCGGGGTCGCGAAGCATCCCGCCTTTGGCGGGGTCGCGAAGCATCCCGCCTTTGGCGGGGTCGCGAAGCATCCTGTCCGCATCTGTGCCGGAGGCACTGGCGACCCTGTCGGGATGCTGCGCGACTTCGCTGACCGCGGCGAGATGCTTCGCAAAGGACACGGAGGTCTGATGCTCTTCTCTCTCTTCTCTCTTCTCCGTGGTCTCCGTGGCCTCTGTGGCTCCGTGGTGAAGTGCCTAGTCACAAGTCCTCCAACCTCCTGGGCCGTGTCATCGATCGGCACAGGCGATGCACAGGTCTACGCCAGACAGCACGACGGATACGTCGGCGGTGTTGATGCCCTGGAGCTGATCGCGCAAGGTGATCAGCGAGGTTAGCGTGGGCGTGCGGATCTTTAGCCGCGCCGGCCGGTCGCTGCCGTCGCTCCGGATGTAGTAGATCAGCTCGCCGCGAGGCGCTTCGGCGCGGCTCACGGCCTCACCGGCGGGGACGCGACGCGGGGCATCCACGCTGGTGGGTCCGTCGGGCAGTCCGATCAGCAGCTGCCGGCACATGCGCAGGCTTTCGATGGTCTCCAGCGCCCGCACCAGGGTGCGTGCCCACACGTCGCCTCCTTCATCGAGGGCCACGTTGACGTGCAGCCGGCCATAGGCCGCGTACGGGGCATCTCGTCGCAGATCCACGTCCACCCCGGAAGCGCGGGCCACCGGACCCACAGTACAGTACGCACGCACCTGCTCGGCGGACAGATAGCCCACCTTTTGCGTGCGCACGCGGAGCGTGCGTTCGTGTAGGATGATGTCCAGAAGCTTTTCGGCCTGGCGTTCCAGTTCGTAGAGTTGGGCTACGAACGAGTAGAACTGGTCATCTCCGATGTCAATGCGCACGCCGCCGATGACGTTGACGGCATGCGTGACCCGCCCGCCGGACAGTTCCTCCATGATATCCAGCACGATCTCGCGATCGCGCCAGGCGTACATAAAGATCGTGGTAAAGCCAATGTTCTCTCCCAGCACGCCCAGCCAGAGCAGGTGACTGTGCACGCGCTCCAGTTCGCAGAGCAGCGTGCGCAGGTAGAGCCCCCGCAGGGGCACGGTCAGGCCGAGCAGCGCCTCCACTCCCTGGCAGTAGACGGTGGTGTGCACGTGGGAGCAGATGCCGCAGACGCGCTCGAGCAGGTGGAGGTTCTGCACATAGCTGCGTTCCTGGCATAGGCGTTCGATGCCCCGGTGAACGTAGCCCAGGCGCAGGGTGCTGTCGATGACCTGCTCTCCCTCCACGGTCAGCAAGAACGCAAGAGGTTCTTTGAGCAGGGGATGCTGCGGGCCAATCGGGATCGTCATGCGCGACATAGGCTACCCCTCTCCCCCCTGCTCTGGCGGCGGGGCGACGAACTCGGAGCGCAGTGGCGCCTCGCCATTCCAGTCGTCTGGCAGAAAGAGCGGGTGTGGGGGATGTCCCACAAAGGACACGTGCAGCATCTCGCTGATCTCTCGCTCGTAAAAGGCGGCACCGGGGATGAGGTCAGTCAAGGTGGCGATGCCAGGATCCTCCTTTGGCAGGGATGTGCACAGCGTCAAGCCGCCGCCATCCCAAAAGTGATACAGGAGTTGGATCTCTTGGCCGGTGTCCTGTCCGGTGATCGTCGAGAGATGGCGCAAGCCGTACTGCTCGATGAGCATCTGGGCCGCCGGACGAACCCAGTCAGGGCGCAGTGTCACGAATGTCTCGTCGATAGGGACGGTGCGGACCTCAAGGGTCCAGCGCTCGCCCAGGGCGTCCAGGATCGAGGATATGTTCATGGGATCATCCCCAGCAGCTTGACCAGGCCATCGATCATGGCCTCCGGCCGGCAAGGACAGCCTGGCACGTACAGGTCCACGGGCAGCACTCGATCGATGCCTCCAATCACATTCGCCCCACCCTGGAATACGCCGCCCGAGCAACTGCAACTGCCGATCGAGACGACCCACTTGGGCTCGGGCATCTGTTCATAGATCCGGATCAGCCGGTCTCGTGACTGGCGTGTCACAGGACCGGTGCACAGCAGGATGTCGGCGTGACGAGGGCAGGCCTCCTTTAGGATCCCCAGCCGCTCCACATCGTAGCGCGGCGTGAGCAGGTCCAGGATCTCGATGTCGCACCCGTTGCAGCCCCCGCTGTTAAAGTGCAGAATCCAGGGGGATTTTTGCCGTGCCCAGCGCACGATGCGGCCTGTCAGCCGGTCCAACATCTAGCTCTCCCCATCGGTCAGCGCAAACACGCTGACCCCGATCCCTGCCAGGTAGACCACGGCGGTGCGGTGCGGTGTCTCCGCGAGGGGCAGGGTCGAGATCACCAGCGTAGCCAGGTGTAGAATGCCAAACATCAGTGCCAGCCGGAAAAACGCGTGGTAGGTGAGCTGT
>JADHWW010000059.1 GCA_016783285.1 Anaerolineae bacterium | reverse complement strand
CCGGTGCTGTTCCGCACGCTGACCGGCTTCCCTATCTGGCGGGCCATCTCCGGGGTATGCGCGCAGCGGCAGCACTTTGCGGCGGCGCTAGGCTGCGCCGTGCCCGACTTGGTCCACTGCATGGCCAGTGCGCTGGCTAACCCGACCCCGCCGCCGGTGCTCGACTCCGGCCCCTGCCAGGAGATCGTCGAGGAGCGGGTGGACTTGACCCGCCTGCCCATCCCGCGCTACCACCCACACGACGGCGGGCGTTACGTCACGGCGGGCGTGGCGATCATCGAGGATCCCGATTTCGGGCGCAACGTCGCCTTCCACCGGCTGATGCTGCTGGACGAGCGCCGTTTCGCTGCTCGCCTGGTCGAGGGACGGGGGACGCACACCGCGCTGGCCAAAGTCACGGACGATTTGCCTGTCGCTATCGCCATCGGCTGCCCCATCCAGGTGCTCCTGGCGGCGGCGATGGGCCCGCCCAAGGGGGTAGACGAGTTGAGCATCGCCCACGCTCTGGTTCCCACGCCACTGGTGCGCTGCCAGACCGTGGACCTGGAGGTGCCGGCCGAGGCGGAACTGATCCTGGAAGGCCGCATCACCCACACGCTGGTTGATGAGGGCCCCTTCCCTGATCTGACGGAGACGATGGACGGCGTGCGCCGCCAGCCGGTGATCGAGATAAACCGCGTCACTCACCGCCGGGACCCGATCTTTCACGCCCTGCTCCCCGGCGGGATGGAGCACAAGAACCTGATGGGTATGCCCCGCGAGCCGACCATCTTTGCTGCCGTCAACGAGGTCTGCCGCTGCACCGGCGTCTGCATCACGCCGGGCGGCACCTCCTGGCTGCACGCGGTGGTGCAGATCGAAAAGCAGCACGCGGAGGATGGGCGTAGGGCGATCTGGGCCGCCTTCCGGGGCCACACCTCACTCAAGCACGTCGTCGTGGTGGATACGGATGTGGACCTCTACGACAGCGCGGACGTGGAGTGGGCAATCGCCACCCGCTTCCAGGCCGACCGGGATCTGGTGATGCTCACCGAGCAGCCGAGCAGCAGCCTCGATCCTTCGGCCACGCAGATGCCGGGGCAGAAGGCACGCACGGCCAAGATGGGGCTGGACGCGACGGCCCCGCTGGGCGAGGCGCGGCGGGGATACGAGAAGGTGCAGTACGAGCCGGTGGATTTGGCGCAGTACGGCGCGTAGAATGTCTTGCTTGCATAATGACCTGTTTTGGTGTATGATAATGTCGAACCGCACCAGGGAACTTGGAATTTGCAGGCCCAGGAAGCACAAGGAGGGATACAATGGACATCATCAAAGTCGCGGCCACTTCTCGTTCGACGGCGGTGGCTGGCGCCATCGCGGGGGTTATGCGAGAGCAGGGACATGTGGATGTGCAGGCCATCGGTGCCGGAGCGGTCAACCAGGCGGTGAAGGCGGTAGCCATCGCCCGCAGTTATCTGGAACTGGATGGAATTGACATCGTCTGCATCCCCTCGTTCGTCGAGGTGATGATTGATGGCAATGAGAGAACAGCGGTGCGGTTGGGAGTCGAGAAACGATGCACCAGCGCTCAAACCGAGTAGACCTGCACATCCATAGCACAGCCTCCGACGGCGTATTCACACCGTCGGAGATTGTTCATCAGGCACTGGGGCGTGAGTTGGCCGTGATCGCGCTCACGGACCACGACACGCTAGGCGGGGTGGCGGAGGCCCAGCGGGCGGCGGCCAGCACCAACCTGGAGGTCATCACTGGCGTCGAGGTCAACTCCGAGGGCGACTGGGGCGACTTGCATTTCCTGGGCTATTACGTGGATCCGGAGAACGGCCTCCTGCGGGAGCGGCTGCAGGCGATGCGGGATGCGCGGGTGGGCCGGGCTCGCAAGATGGTCGAGCGACTGCGCGAGATGGGTATGGGGCTGGAGTGGGAGGAGGTGCGGACACTGGCCAGCGGCGATAGCGTCGGGCGGCCCCACGTGGCACGCGCGTTGCTCAATCGAGGCCACGTCGCGACGATGCAGGAGGCCTTCGACCGCTTCATCGGCAACGACGGCCCGGCCTACGTCCCCCGCCTGCGGCTGACCCCGTCAGAGGTGATCGAGGCGATCATCGGGGCCGGAGGTGTGCCGGTGCTGGCCCATCCGGGACACTATTGGGCGGCATTGGAACGGTTGCCCAAGTTCGTGGAGTATGGACTGCGCGGGGTGGAGGTGTATTACCCCGACCATTCGCCCGAAGAGATAAAAGTGCTGTTAGGGCTGTGTCAAAAGTATGACTTGCTCTTCACCGGCGGCTCCGATTTTCACGGACCTGCCGTCAGGGAAGGAGCGCCGTTGGGCTCGGTCTACGTGCCGATGGAGTGCGTGGAGCGGCTGCGGGAGGCGGCCGGTTTCAGAACACGGATTGCAGGACAGTAACGGATACGTGTACCGCATAGATCCGTTCGCACTTGGAACCACTGAGGCTCTGAATGGATTGAAAGCACTGAAAGGCTCGACGTTCAGTGGATGCAGTAAATTCAGTGTCTCAGTGGTTCGAGCGGAGCCATAAGGCTCCGCCTTTGTGTTCACGGGTGGGGCAAGTCGAGCATCAACACCTCGAGCGTGAGGCGCACGTTGGCGTTGCGCTTCAGCCGGTCGGTCGCGCTACGCAGGGCTGCGACCACACCGGCGCTCCGTTCCACCCCGAAACGACGGGCGTGGTCGCGCAGTGCGCTATGGCGATCCACGTTGGTCATCAGGACTTTTTGACGCTTCTTGGAAGCGGTGTTATAATCTCGTTGGTTTTGTTTTCTCGTAGGAGGTGCTTGATGTCCACACAATATGCGTCACGCCAACTTGAAATTACTCTCCCCAATCCACTCTATCAATGGCTATTCCGCGAAGCACACCGCCGCGCCCAGGACATATCCGCTGTGGTCCGAACCGCATTGGAACAGCATGCGCAACGATTTGACCTGACCCAGACCCGCACCTGGCAATTATGCGGCGCGTTTACCGTCGCCGAACCTGAACCGGTGTATATTGTTGGCTCAGATGAAACGGGAGCACCCACGACAAATTACGCCGAACACGTGGACGACGTCTTATACAAGGGAGTCTGATGTCGGACGTCATTGTTGACACCTCGGCCCTGGTCGCATTTTTCGTCCAGTCCGAGAAACACCACTCCGCAGCCCGACGCTATGCCGCACAACACTCAACTGTGCGTTGGATCGTATTGGAGACTGTATTCGACGAGTTTGTGACCTGGATGCGCGCTAAAGTATCCATTGCAAGCTCTATCCAGGTTGGACGTATTTTGCGCAAAGAGCACCTGTACGTCAACATCTCGGACGCCGATGACACTGCAACGTGGGAGGCTTTTTGCCGCTACGATGACAAGCACTGGAGTTACACGGATTGTTCTATTCTGGTGGTGGCACGCAGGCTGGGGGTCTCCGAGGTGTTTGTCTTCGACAAACACATCCAGCAGATGGCAGGCCTGGGGATTCATTGCGTCCCATAACAGTATGAGCGAGCGATGGCGTCCACTCTTGGGACAGTAGGCGGAGCCAGACGGCTCCGCTTTTGTGTTCACGGACGAGGCAAGTCGAGCATCAACACCTCGAGCGTGAGGCGGGCGTTGGCGTTGCGCTTCAACCGGTCAGCGGCGCTACGCAGGGCTGCGACCACACCGGCGCTCCGTTCCACCCCGAAGCGACGGGCGTGGTCACGCAGTGCGCTCTGGCGATCCACGTTGGTCAGCGGCGCGTCCACCCTGGCAGCCAGCAGCAACACGTCGCGCCACCAGCCGATCCACAGGTCGAGCGTCTCCCGCGTGGCGACGGGGTCGCGGGCCAGTTTTTCGGCGTAGCGGAAGCGCTCGACGATGGAGGCGCTGATGAGTTGGTCCAGGGCGTCCAGGCGCTTGGCGCGGCGCTTGAGGGACTTTTTGTCGTTTTGTGTGCGCACCGCCCAGCCCAGCCGCCCGCCCGAGAGGTGGGCCAGGAGTTCGGCCCGCTCCGGCTCCGCGTCCCAGCGCTCGACGAGGGCCTGCTGTACCAGCGCCACGGGCAGCGGGCGCAGGGGGACCGACTGGCAGCGGGAGACGATGGTGGGGAGGAGGCGGTCGGCGTCACGCGCCAGGACTGCGAGCACGACGTAGGGCGGGGGCTCCTCCAGCGTCTTGAGCAGCGCGTTGGCGGCGGAGGTGGTGGCCTCCTCGAAGCGGCGCAGGATGGCCACCCGCCAGCGGGCCTCGTTGGGGGTGAGCGCCAGTTGGCGTTGCAGTTCGCGCACCTGGTCAATCTTGAGGCTGGCGCCGGGCCGTTCCGACGCGACGATGTGCAGGTCGGGATGGTTTCCACTGGCGACCAGGCGGCAGGAGCGACACTCACCGCAGGGGCGCTCTCCCTCACCCTGGCATAGCAGCGCGGTCGCCAGTGCCCGCGCCAGCGTCGTCTTGCCCACGCCCGGCAGGCCGGTGAAGAGATAGGCGTGCGAGACGTCGCCCCTCGCCACAGCCCGTCGCAGCAGCGCCACCGCCCACTCGTGCCCCACGAGACCCCAGGTATTGTTTGTCTTCATCGGGGGCAATTGTAACACAACGAGCGCGGCTTGCAAAGTGGCGGAGATGATGGTATAATCCAAGTGTCGTGGGCGATTAGCTCAGATGGCAAGAGCGCATGCTTGACATGCATGAGGTCGCAGGTTCAAGTCCTGCATCGCCCACCACTAGACCGGCTGGCAATCTCGCTGGCCGGTTCTCGTTTTAACTGCAAGTGGAGCAAGTGAAATGAGCCCGGAAGAACTAAAGTTGTCTCTAATCTCAAGTGTGCCGATCATCGCTCTGGCAGTCCTGGGGCTGGTTGTGATACACTTTCTCAGCCGGCGGGCTCTCCGCCTCGTCCGTTCCGCGGTGGGTCTCCCCGAGGAACGACGGCAACAACTTGTCACCCTCATCCAGAACCTCCGGTGGGTAGCCGACGTCCTGATCGTTGGGGCGGCCCTGCTGATGCTGCTGAGCAACTTCGTAGACGTCACTCCGCTGCTGGCGGGCGCGGGCGTGGCGGGGCTGGCGGTGAGCCTGGGAGCGCAGACGCTCATCCAAGACCTCATCGGCGGCTTCCTCATCCTGGTGGAGAACCAGTACAGCGTGGGAGACGTCATCCAGGTGGGGGACGTATCAGGCGAGGTGGAACGGCTCACCCTGCGTGTAACTTGTTTGCGGGACACAAACGGACGTCTGCATATCATACCCAACGGGGAGGTGCGCGTCGTGTCCAACCTCACGAAGGATTGGTCGCGCGCGCTGGTGGACGTGGGCGTGGCGTACGAGGAGGACCTGGACCGCGTCCTCCACGTTCTGGAGGTGACGGCGGAGGAATTTGCGCATGACCCGGCCTTTAAGCTACAACTGCTGGAGCCACCGCAGGTGATGGGGCCCATCAGCCTGGGGGATTGGGCTCTTACGGTGCGGGTGATGGTAAAGACGCAGCCGGGGAAGCAGTGGGGGGTTGCACGCGAACTCCAGAAACGGATTCTCGCTGTCTGCGAGCGGGAGGGCATCACCTTGCCCTACCCACGGCAGGAGGTGTGGGTGCGCGGGGCGAGTCAGGGTTGACAGCAAACGAAAGCAAGTTATAATAACACACGGAACTGGTGGAATGAGCAACGAAGAAAGACTGGCCGATAAGATTTTCGAGTTGTGGGAGCATTTCAACTCATACGTCTTTGGCCATCCCGAGTTCCTGGAGCAATTGCCAGAGAAAGCCACGCTGGTATTTCTGCCCGACGATGATCCTTCCTTCTGTGAAGCGAACCTGGCACTGGTGAATGGGCACAAGACGGGACCGGTAGTGCCCATTCGAATGAGGCGTGCAGGAGACGCTACGTCACCATACTACTGGCCAGAAGTCCACGCTAGGCAACAGACAGCATAGCCGCCAATCGAACATTGTGAAAGCGTTGACCGGGACGAGTACCGCCTAGCAGTCTGTCGGAGAGGCATTCAGGAGTCTAGGCTTCAGCCGGTTTTGCCGGAAATTGCTGCCTTCTCCCCGGCTAAAGCCTCGACTCCAGCCCCTCGGGGGTTCTCTCCGACAGGCTGCTAGTAAATATCCAAGAGAGTAACTCACATTCATGCATTTTGAGATCGTCGGAAGAATTACCAACATCGAAACTATTGCTGTGGGCAGCAGGATTCGCATACTTCCACTTTTACGGAAACGATATGGTAGAGGTCGCTGGAGGAAACTAAAAGGTATTGCCACCGTTCGATTGTCTGACGGTACGATACGCTTTGCCGAAGTGCACTGGTTTGAGGCGCACGGTATCGGCAAAAAGAAAATGAGAATTAAGCGTTTCTTGGACTAGAGATTATGGTAGAGATTCAAAACCCAAGGCCACAATTTGCTATCTGTATCAACACCAGCGATCCGGATTTGTTGACGCCGCGCATGATATACCAAATCCTGCCCGACGAGAGTGCGGCACAATCTAATTACGTTCGCGTGATGGATAATGAGGGCGAGGATTATTTATATCCTGCCGATTGTTTCATTTTCATTGACTTGCCGTATACGGTAGAGCACACCTTGTTACACACCTCACTACCACTGTCACAGGATACGTCTGCTGAATATGGCCGCCAGGCAGGGAGTGGTGTTGAGAGCGTGGAAATGCGACAGGCGGCATAGCCACAACCGAACATTGTGAAAGCGTTGACCGGGACGAGTACCACCCAGTAAAGGTCCAAGAGAGAGGGGGGCACAGGCTGCGAACCCCTTCGACCGGATGGGCGGGAAAACCCCCCGGGAGCGGGCCTCTCAAATCGTCGTGAAGCGAGAGTATGGGGCTCCGGGACGGCCCGTTATCGCCGCAGAGTGCATCAACGGATTCCGTTGATTTCTTGATCCGTTGTTGAACTTGGGTGGAACCACGTGGGATGACCCCCGCGCCCCAAGGGCGTGGGGGTTTTTGTATCTGGGAAAGGAGGTGATCGAAATGACCGACGACGACACCGGAACTAGCAACACGTTTTTGTATGCAACCTATCTGATCACTTATGAGGAGGAGAACAATGTCTGAGAAAATAAAGTACGAAAAAAGTCACCTTTACCGGCTGCGCCACTCGGCGGCGCACGTGATGGCCCAGGCGGTGCTGGAAAAGTTCCCCGATGGCAAGGTCGCCATCGGCCCGCCCATCGAAAAGGGCTTTTACTATGACTTTGATCTGCCCCGGCCGCTCACGCCAAAAGACTTGGGGGAGATCGAAGCCCGTATGCGCGAGATCATCGCCGAGGGGCACGACTTTGTCTACCAGGAGGTTGACGAGGAGGAAGCCCGCCGTGTCTTTGCCGATCAACCCTATAAACTGGAACTGATTGACGGCATCCTCTCCGCCGGGATGGACGAATATGGCGAACCGCTGGGGGAAGCGCCCAAACTCTCGATCTACAAGGATGGGCCGTATGTAGACCTGTGCCGGGGGCCACACGTGGACAATACGCGCGAGATCAACCCCGACGCGATAAAGTTGCTCAACGTGGCTGGGGCCTACTGGCGCGGTGACGAGAGTCGCCCCATGCTCCAGCGCATCTACGGCACGGCCTGGGAGACGAGCGAACAACTGGAACAGTACCTGGCCTGGCTGGAGGAGATCGAAAGGCGTGATCACCGCAAACTGATCAAACAACTCGACCTGATCAGTTTCCACGAAGAGGGTGGGGCAGGACTGGTCTACTGGCACCCCATGGGTGGCCGCATCCGGCAGATCGTCGAGGACTTTTGGCGGGCCGAGCACGCGAAAGGCGGCTACGAAATCGTCTTTTCGCCGCACATCGGCAAGGCAGAGTTGTGGGAGCGGTCGGGCCATCTCGACTTTTACCGCGAGAGTATGTACGCGCCGATGGACATTGACGGCGTAGATTACTACCTCAAGCCCATGAACTGCCCCTTCCACATTCTGATGTACAAGACGCGCACCCACTCCTACCGCGACCTGCCGCTGCGCTGGGCGGAACTGGGCACGGTCTACCGCTACGAGCGGAGCGGCGTGTTGCACGGCCTCCTGCGCGTGCGCGGGTTCACGCAGGACGACGCTCACATCTTTTGCACGCCGGAGCAGATCGAGGATGAGATTCTGCGCGTGTTGCGCTTTTCGCTCGACCTGCTACGCGCCTTCGGCTTCTCGGACTTTTATCTCTACCTGGCGACGATGCCGGAGAAGCACGTCGGCGAGCCGGAGCGGTGGGTGCAGGCTCAGGAGAGCCTGCACCAGGCCTTAAAGATCGAGGGACTGGACTATGAGGTAGACGAGGGCGGTGGCGCGTTCTACGGCCCCAAGATTGACATCAAGATCAAGGACGCGCTGGGGCGGGCCTGGCAGTGCACGACGATCCAGTTTGACTTTAATCTGCCTGAGCGGTTCGACATGACCTATGTGGGCGAGGATGGGAAGGAGCACCGGCCCTACATGGTGCACCGGGCGCTGCTGGGCAGCATAGAACGCTTCTTTGGCGTCCTCGTGGAGCACTACGCCGGCGCTTTTCCCGTCTGGCTGGCCCCTGTGCAGGTGGTGCTCATCCCCATCGCCGACCGGCACGCGGAGTACGCCCGCTCTGTAGCGGGGCAACTGAAGGCTGAAGGGCTGAGGGTGGAAGTAGACGACTCGAGCGAGCGCATGCAGGCCAAGATCCGCGACGCCCAGATGCAAAAGGTACCCTATATGCTCATCATCGGCAACCGGGAGATGGAGGCGGGGCAAGTGAACCTGCGGATGCGTGACGGCAATGTGCCCGGGGCAATGTCCGTGGACGCTTTTCTCGCGCTGGCGCAGGATGCGGTGGCGGGAAAGCGACTGCTCTAACCCGTTTCCGCACCTTGGTCTGAGTGGAAGCCGAAACTTGTTTCGGTGCCCCCGGTACAAAAGTCGGCCGCGCGGACGTGACTTTCTGCCGATGACGCCAACAAGTTGACGCTTCCATTTGGATTGCCTGGGGCGATTTGACACCTTTCTGCAATTGTGTTATCATCCCCCTAGTGCACATCCGATTGACTCGTTGAGGGAGGTAGGCTGAATTAGGAAAAAGAAATTTGCTGCTACCAAGAAAGTAAAGTATCGCATCAATCATCAAATTCGGGCTTCCCACGTGCGGCTCATTGATGCAGAGGGTGCCCACGTGGGGGTAGTGTCGTTATCTGAGGCTCTGACGATTGCCCACAGGCACGAGTCGGATTTGGTGGAAGTGTCGCCAGCGGCGGACCCTCCTGTCGTCCGGGTGATGGACTATGGCAAGTTCATGTACCAGCAGACAAAGCGGGAGCGAGAGGCACGCAAGGCGCAGAAACAGGTCGAGGTCAAAGAGATCCGGCTGCGTCCCAAGACGACCGATCACCACAGGTCCTTCAAGGTTCGTGATGCCCGGCGTTGGCTGGAAGAAGGGATGAAGGTCAAGGTGCGTATCCGCTTCCGGGGCCGGGAGATCACCTATCCTGAGATCGCCCGCGAGCAACTGACAGAGATTGCCGAGGAACTATCAGACGTGGCGACGGTCGAACAAAGGCCGAACCTGGAGGGACGCACGATGTTGATGGTTTTGTCACCGGCGAAAAAAAGCAGCGAGAAGGGATAGAGAATAGAAATTAGAGATTAGAAATTAGAAAGAGTGAGGAATGCCGAAAATCAAGACGCATAAATCTACGTCCAAACGATTTCGCCGGACGAAAGGCGGCAAGGGCAAACTGATGCGCACCAAGGTGGGCAAATCCCACTTGCGGCGCAAGAAGAGTAAACGCGCCAGGCGCCTCTACGACGAAACGATTCCGGTGGAGTCGAAGGGCGTGCAGGAGCGTGTGCGCCGTCTGGCGCCATATCTGAGTAAAAAGGGGAAATAGGGCTGTGAGAGTCAAGGGAGGAACCAGAACACGCTATCGGCATAAAAAGATACTCCGCCAGACCAAGGGGTACTATGGCACGCGCCACCGTCTCTTCCGCCGGGCCAACGAGGCCTGGATGAAGGCGCAATGGTACGCCTACCGTGACCGGCGGCAACGACGGCGGGACCTGCGGCGGCTGTGGATCACGCGCATCAACGCGGCGGCACGGGAGAACGGCCTTTCGTACAGCCGCTTCATCCACGGGCTGAAGGTGGCCGGGGTAGAGTTGGACCGCAAGGTCCTGGCCGACATCGCCGTGCGGGATGCGGCGACGTTTGCCCAGATTGTGGAGGTGGCGAAGGGCGCCGGGTAGAGCAAAGTATTTGCCGGGGAAAGTAGAGAGCGGGGACTAAGAAGTGTCTGATGAAACTGAAAGCGACGCGCCACTTGCTTATCGTCACTGTCTCACTACTGGCTACTCTCACCATCGCGGTGATCGTAGTGGGTGCTGGTTCTTGGAAGCCATCGTCAACCCCACTCCCTCCTCCGACCCCGGGTCCTCCACCCACTTCTGCGCCGTATAAACCAGAGGGGGGAGAGCCTGTAAGGAATCGTGACGAGGCCATCCAACGTGCTCTGTTGATCGAATCCGGTTCGGCTGTGCGCGAGCAACCATTGACGAGGGAATTGCTCGCTGCAAATCTCGACATGGTAATCGTCGAACGATACGCGACGCGGCAGGAAGCGTCGGATGTGTATGGTTTTGGCACTTGGACTGAGCCAGGGGTGATGTCGGAGCCGGTATGGGTCGTGAGGATCAAGGGCAAAGCTTGTCTCATGACTGTAGGTGGGGGGTATGGTTTTGAGGAAGCAGGATGTGTAGAAAGCGACGGCGTCACCTACGTTATCTCGCAGAAGACCGGTTACTTGTTGGCGATGAGCACAAGTGCCCAGCCGTGGAGCGAGAGGTTAGCCGGAGACTAGATTGCACCGTAGGCTAGATTGACTTTCGAGGGCCTCACACGCTGGCTCGTGTAGGGCCCTCGTTGCAACTATGGCGCAGGTGTATCTGCTTCCGGATGCCGTAACTTGTTACGGTGGCCTTGTTGCCCAAACCAACAGTGTAAACCGCATCTTTCTGCCAAGGACGCCAACAAGTTGGCGCGTCCGTAAAAGTGTCTGGTAGTGAAGCGCGCTATGGGAAGCGCGGCTACGTTAAAAGTGCCCCAGAATATTGAGATGATACGCGCAGTTCAACCCCGGACTGGACCCTGAGATTACCCCTCCCTCAGCCGCGCCCCCAACCCTGAATGCCGCTCCCGCGCCTTGTCGTTGCGCGCGGCGATCCCGATGGCCCGCCGCGTCCCCACCAGTACGACCAGCCTCTTGGCCCGCGTGATACCGGTGTAGAGTGGGTTGCGCTGTAGCATAACGAGCCCCTGCCTTTCGTGGCAGGGGCTCGCTGGCTTTATGGCTCTGCCACAGACTACGGCGTCGGGGTGAAGGTGGGCGTGGGAGTCGCGGTTGCGGCGGCGGTGATGGGCTGTGTGGTCGTGATCTCGGTGGTCGGCGTGCGGATCGGCTCGATTGTGGGAGTAAAGGTCGGTGTGAGAGTCAGCGTCGCCGCCGGAGTGGGGGACTGCACCGGCGCCGGCGTCTCGGTCGGAGCGGCGATGTAGACCTGCACCCGCCCCTCGACGCTGTGCTGTTCGCGGTCAAAGGCGGTGATGCGCAGTGTGTAGAGGCCGGGAGATAGATGGATCGTGTCCCACTCGGTCAGCAGGCCATCCTGCACCTGCGCCAGGTGTGGCCCGCTGATCCACCCCCAACCCTGGGGATTGCCGCCGACGCCGTACTGCACGTCGTAGTGATCAAAGTTGGGCAGTTGGACGGTGCCGATGACCGGCACGACACCGTGAACGGCGCTACCCGGAGCGGGCTGGGTGACGAAAACCGCCGGGCGACCGGTGCTTTCGGTACAGTGGTCAACTGGCGCCAGCGGCAGACCATCGAAATATTCCGGGTGAGCCTGGGCCCATTCCCGTCCCCGCCCGCCAGCGATGACGACCATTACCTGCTCGATGACCTGATCGGGGCAGAACTCGTTGGCCAAAAGCCCAGTGAAGGCATCAATCTTTACCTTCTGGTACCAGTCGTATCTCTCGTCCAGCGGCGGCTGATCCTCGGCGAAGATTTCCACCTTGCGCTGGAGGCAGTATTCGGTGGGGCGGGCGCCGGAGTTGGCACAGATTTCGTGCTCGACGACGCCGGGCGGGCGCACGAAATCGCGCCCGGGCAGGTCGGCGTGAGCCGCTTCCATAAAGTCGTGCCACAAGGGACCGGCGCCGCGAGACCCGGGCAGGTTGATCATCGGGGAGTTGTCAGAGTTGCCCACCCACACGCCGGTCACCAGGTCGGGGGTGTAGCCAATGGTGAGCGCATCGCGGAAGTCGTCGGTGGTGCCGGTCTTGGCGGCTGCCGGCCGGCCGAGTTCGAGGATACTGGAGCGTCCGAACTCGATACTCCGGGCCTCGGCGTCGGAGAGAATGCTGGTGATGAGGTAGGCGTGTTGGGGGGAGATAACCTGCTCGCCGGTGGGCGCGGAGTTATCCATCAGCACGTTGCCCCGGCTGTCCTCGATGCGCAGGATGGGGCTGACTGGCACGCGCACGCCGCCATTGGCGAAAGCGGCAAAGGCGCCGGTCATCTCCAGCAATTTGACCTCGCCGCCGCCCAGCGTGAGCGCCAGGCCGTGGGCCGGGGGCCAGTCGTAGGGGTACTCGGGGCAAGCAAGTTCTGGGTGGGCCAGCGATTCGACGCCCAGCCGCGTGGCCATCTCCAGCAGGCCGTCAACCCCTACGAACTGGAGCGTCTCGACGGCGGGGACGTTGTAGGAGTTGGCTAACGCTCCCCGCAGGAGCATCGGGCCGTGGTACTCCCCATCGTAATTGACCGGGACGTAGGGCGGGTTGGCCCCGTCGGGGAACTCGGTGCGCAGGTCCCACATCAGCGTGGCCGGCGTCCAGCCGCGCTCGAAGGCGGCGACGTAGGTGAGCGGCTTGATGGAGGAGCCGGGCTGGCGGCAGCGCAGCGCGACGTTGACCTGGCCGTCAATCGCCTCGGCGTCAAAGTCGGCGGATCCGACCAGCGCCAGGATGTGGCCGGTGGCCGGGTCAAGCGCGACGAGGGCGCCATTGGTGGCGTTGTGGCCGGCCAACGCGGCCACGCCCTCGCGCACGGTCTGCTCGGCCTGCGCCTGCAAGTGGGGGTCGAGCGTGGTGTAGATGCGCAAGCCCGCGCCCCGGTAGAGCGCCTCCGGGCCAGACGTGGCCTCCACCGTCTGCCGCACGTAGACGACAAAGTGGGGAGCGGTGGCAAAGTCGAGTTGCGGCGCTTTGAACTCGTAGTCACGCATCTCGGCTGCTGCCGCCTCGGCCTCCTCAGAACTGATGTAGCCATCCTCGACCATCAGCGCCAGAACGTCCTCGTGGCGAGAGAGCGCCAGGTCAAGCCCGCCAGCGAAGGGATCGTAGATGGCCGGTGACTGGGGCAG
>JADHWW010000154.1 GCA_016783285.1 Anaerolineae bacterium | reverse complement strand
TACGAACCCGGCCCAAGGTCCGAGCAGCAGCCCGGTTACCCCGAAAAGCACCGTCGTGCTCAGCGAGGCGTAGCCCCCCCCGGCGGGATACATCAGCACCGGGATCAGCGATCCCACGCCCGTGAGCGCCCCGAATAGTGCTACCCAGGAGAGCGGCGCACCCAGGATCGAGGACATCGGCGTGCGGGCGAACTCGTGTTCTTCTTCCTGTTCTTGAGTGAGATCGCGTTCCTCAGCCACTGTTCATCCTCCTTGTCTCTCTGGTACTACCCCATCGGACAATGTCAAGGATGGGACAGACTTCGGAAGTCTCAAGAGTGCCCTACCAGAGCGCATTTGATGTAATTTCAAGTTGATTCTGCCTGCGAAATACTCACCGGGAGACTTCCGAAGTCTCAAGTACCTCATCGGGCGTGCCGAAACTAAGCGTGCTCTGGGTATCAATTCCGCCGCCCCAGAAGACCAGCCGGTCGCCGAAGTCTCGCTCCAGCGCGGCTGTGTCACCCATCCCCTTGGCCGACACCTGGATGGGGTTGAGGATGCTCACACCGACCTCAATGATGTCCTCCATCCAGGGACGGATGGCGCCGTCCTGGTGCATAAAGATCGGCGCGTCGGTGTAGCGGCGTACCATCTCAAGTGCGCGGCGCTGGCGGGGCACGATCAGCTCCCGGTACAGCCTGGGCGAGAACATCGGCCCCTCTTGCCCGGCGTAGTCGTCGGCGAACTCGCCGATGATGTCCGCGTACAAGTGCGCAGGCCAGGGAAAATCGTCCAGGAACTTTAGGTCCGGCACGGGTGATTCCCACGTGGGCTTGACCAGGTCGAAGTACCAGCCGCCTTCGGGCTTGCGCAAGGTAAAGCCAAAGTCGTCGCTGCGGATGGTGTGCTGGTCCAGCAGCGTCCAGTTGCCCATACCACTGCTACCCCTCCCGCTGGATAGGAAAGCTCATACAGTGCGGCCCTCCGCCTCCCATCAGTAAATCGTGAAGGTCTACCTCGATGACCTTGAAACCCAACGCCCGGAGTCTGCTGTTCACGCCCGTGTTGCTGGCGGTCGAGATGACTACGCCATCGTCCACTGCCAGCAGGTTGCAGTTGAGCCGGAACACCCCCCTCGGCGGCTCCTCGATCAGCTCGAAGCCGCGCTCCCGCACCAGTTTCACGAAACCATCGGGCAGTACCGGGAGACAGGCCACCGCCACCCGCTCGCCCACGACGTTGAAGACCATGTCAATGTGCAGATACTGCGGATCGAAAGGCACAGGGATCACTTCGACACCAATCTCGGCCATAATAGCCCGGACGCACTCCGCGCCGGCCCGAGTGGTGCGCGCCCCCATCCCCAGCGCCGCAGTCCGCTCGTCCAGGTACATAAAGTCGCCACCCTCGAAAGCCACACCATCAGCCTTTTTGACTCTGCGCCAGAGCGGCACGTCCCCCTCCAGCGCCCTAACGGTGGCCTCCTCCTCGCCCTGGCGAACCGGCTGGAAAAAGCACCCCAACAACACACCGTCACGGGTAGTCACTCCCACGTCACGGGTGAACACCTGATAGGGCATCGCCGGCTGTGGCTCCACCCACACGATCTCCGCCCCGGTCGCTTCGATGGCCGCCGCGAATTCACGATGTTCGCGCTGCACCCGTCGCGGATTGGGTCGCTCCCCCCGGCGGATGAACTCATTGGCGATTTCGTTAATCGGCTGTAACTCAAAATAGTCCGGCCGGCACAACAACACACGGCGTAGTTTGCCGTATCCATTGGTTATAAAGGGCGTCACCTGATGTTGTCCCCTATTACTTCAGCACCAGGTACAACACCGCTTTTTCGGTGTGCAGCCGGTTTTCCGCCTGGTCAAACACCACCGAGTGTGGCCCCTCGACCACCTCGTCGGTCATCTCCTCGCCTCGATAGCCGGGTAGACAGTGCATAAAGATGACATCAGGCGCAGCCTTCTCCAGCACAGCACCGTTGATCTGATATGGCGCGAAGTCCTGAATGCGCTGTTCCTTCGTCTTCTCCGGGCCACCCATTGAGTGCCAGGTGTTGGCGTAAATCACGTCCGCCCCCTCGACTGCCTCATCCAGGCTGCCGGTGACCACCACCCGGGCGCTGCTCTGGGCCGCCAGTTGCCGTGTTCTCTCCAGCACCCGGGGGATGGGATCGTAGCCGGGCGGGCGGACCACGTAAATATCCATCCCAAACATAGCGCAGCCGATCATCAAGGTCTGGCACACATTCCATACATCTCCAGCATAGGTCACCCTGAGTCCCTTCCAGTGCCCCTTCTTCTCACGAATAGTGAGCAGGTCGGCCAACCCCTGGCAGGGATGGAACTCATCGGTCAGGGCGTTGATGACCGGGTGCTCCATATAGCGGGCAAACTCCTCCACGATCTCCTGCCCGAAGGTGCGGATAAAGAGAACGTCACAGTAGCGGTCAATCACGCGGGCCGTATCCTTGATGGGCTCGCCCCGGCTGAGTTGCATCTCGTCTGGGCGCATGTAGAAACTGTCCACACCCAGATGTGCACAGGCCGCCTGAAACGAAGTGCGGGTGCGCGTAGAGGCCTTCTCGAAGATCATCGCCGCCGTGCGACCGGAGAAATGGGGATGCGGGATGCCCTGCTGGCGCTCCCGCTTCAGTTGGGCGGCTAGATCCACGATGTAGGCCACCTCGTCCGGGGTGAAATCGAGCAGCGTAAGAAAGTCCCGTCCGGTGAAATCGCTCTTATCCACTGTTCTTACTCCTTGTTATTGGGATGATTGATCTAACATCCAGCCCAACCGAGCCGAGATACGGTTGGCTGCATCTACGACCATTTTGATGAGTTCCTGGCAGCGCTGGGGGCTGTAACGGCTCTCCGGCGTGGTGACGGTGACTCCGGCCACCACGCACCCGTTGTGATCGCGCACCGGCGCGCCGACAGCATACACCCCAATCTCGAAATCCTCTTCGTCCACCGCGTAACCCTGAGTACGGACCTCTTCCAGGCAGCGGCGCAACTCGTCGTGGTCGGTTATGGTGTTGGGGGTGAAGGGGGTCAATTCGATCTCTTGGATAATGCGTTCCCGCTCATTCTCAGGCAAGTGGGCCAGAAGAACCTTGGGGGAGGCACCGATGTGCAGGGGAAGAGGCTGACCGATGGGGGCTGCAACCTGAAGCATGTGGTCGCCCTGGTAGCGGTCAACGCATGCGGCACTGTGTCCGTACAACACGAGCAGATGCGCCACGTCGCCCGTGTTCTGAGCCAACTCCATCAGGACAGGCTCAGCCACGCGGCGCAGCTCGAGCCGCTCACGTACCTGCTCGCCGATCTCGAAGAACTTTAGACCCAGCCGGTAGCCCTGGGCCTGGGGATCGGACTCTACGTAGCCACGCCGCTCGAGGGTCTTGAGAATACGGAAGGCACGACTGCGGTTGATGCCCAGTTGGCAGGCGATCTCGCCGGGGCGTTGGGGCTCTCCTTCAGCAGCCAGCAGGCACTCGACCACGTCGAGCGCCACGTCCAGGACTTCAATCGTGTATTGGCCTTGGCTCGACATAGAATCCCCCCGCCGATATAAGGCTATAGACTTTCGCTCAGAAAGAGCAGATGGTCTGTACAAAGAGACTATACCGCGTAAGAAAACGAAGGTGGGGTTGTTCACTTAGTAAAACAATTGATCACCACGTAAAACATTATACCATACTTCAGAGGCGATGTCAATACTCCGAATTGCCTCACTAAAAATCGTACCGATTGGGGGGCCGCACCGTCGTCTGCCCGACCCCGGCCCAGGTCACCGGCGGAATGGTGCGCCTGGCCTGCGCCTCCACCGGCCCCACGCACGCTCCCACTGGCGAGGGCGGCCTGGCTGTGCTCACCTTCCGGGGGTTAGACAATGGGGAGAGTGGCCTGGAACTGGGCGGCGTCCAATTGCCCGACGATGGACGGCCACCCACCCTCATCGAGGCCACGCTCCAGGACGGTCACGTGGTCGTCGGTACAGGGTGTAAGATTTATCTGCCGCTGATACTGAGAGACTCGGCGAGTCAGCGAATCAGCGAGCCGGCGAATCGGCGGATCGGGAGGACGGCAACATGGAGCTCTGCACTGCTGATGCTGGTGGGATTCCCGGCCTTTTCCTGGCCGGACGTCGCCCAGGACGCAAACGCAAGCGGGCCCGGAAAGCGACAACCTGGCAGCAGATATGGTCTTGTATCACACTCCTGAGCATCCTCGCGAGTTCCGTACCGCTGACGCCGGTACAGGCGGCGCCTGCCTCTCTCACACTCCCACGCTCCCACACTCCTACGCTCCCACACTCCGACACTCCCACATCCCCACACCTCCTCCAGCGATTGGGCCGACCTGGACGGCGACCACGACGTGGACGGCAACGACCTGGCACTCTTGGCCGAGTACTGGAACTGCGCCACCGGCCAGCCTTGCCACGACGCCACCTACGACCGCGACAGCGACGGCGACATTGACGCCCTCGACCTGGCTTACCTGGGCAACCAGTACGACGTGGAGCCGCCAGAATTGGCCTACGTGCCCATAGCCACGGCGGGAGTCGAACCCGCAACTTTCTGGTCTTGAACCAGACACCTCTGCCAATTGGGTTACGTGGCTCCAGTGGGCCTGAGAGGATTCGAACCCCCATGACGCGGGTCTAAGCCGCGCACCTTTGCCAATTAGGTCACAGGCCCATCAGGGGTGAACGGTGGGAATCGAACCCACGACGACGCGGGCCACAACCGCGCGCTCTGCCATTGAGCCACGTCCACCACGAGGCGGAAGCGGGAGGATTTGAACCTCTGGAGCCCAAGCTCGCCGGTTTTCTAGACCGGTGCCATAATCCAGACTCGGCCACGCTTCCACGAGGCTGCGGGACCAGGATTCGAACCTGGAACCTCGCGGTTCAGAGCCGCGCGCTCCGCCAATTGAGCCATCCCGCAGTGGGTCGGGTGAGATTCGAACTCACTTGGTGGTTAAGCGGGGTTACAGCCCGCCCCCTTGCCAAATCGGGCTACCGACCCACAGCACCCTCGGCAAGACTCGAACTTGCAGCCGTTGGCTTCGAAGGCCACCGCTCTTCCATTGAGCTACGAGGGCTCATACCCCCCTTCGGTGAACTCAGGGCACCGCCAGCCGGATTTGAACCGAGCGTTTGCAGATCGAGAATCTGCCGTCCTGAACCAGGCTAGACGATGGCGGCCTGCTGAGTGACCGTGACTGGACTCGAACCAGTGAATCTCTCCCTTCGACAGGCTCAGGGCAGGCTCCTTATCAGAGGAACGCTCTTCCACCTGAGTACGCGGCCAGGAGGAGCGGACAGCGGGACTCGAACCCACGCCTTCTGCTCGGCAAGCAGATGTTCTACCGCTAAACTACGTCCGCCAGATCGGTCAAAGTCCTGCTACTCTGGCTACCAGGACTGGAGTCGAACCAGCACTTTTTCGCATTAACAGTGCGAAGCCCTGCCATTAGGCCACCTGGCAGTGAAGGCAGGTCGGGTGGGAATCGAACTCACGTCTTCGGTTTTGGAAACCGATATTCTTGCCGCTGAACTACCGACCCACAAACTAAAAGCGCGGGGGTTTGTGTGTAACCCCCGCGCTTTGCGGTCAATACGGTTGCATACAAACTACGGGGGTGGACACCTACCAGTCGCCGTGAGTAACGAATTGGCAATACTCAGGTCGAATTTGACCACGCACGGCGTGTCGGACCACTGGTACAAACCAGCCGCCAATTCTGTTCTCGATATCAAATGCCACACTCGTGCCTTCATCATAGTGCTCATACTATACCGCAAAATGCGCTATTGTCAAGCGGGCGCGACGGCACGTGCTCTGGCAATGGGTGAGGGAGGGTTGCGTCTTATCGAACAGTGTGATAAACTCCACGTGCAAACTGCATACCTGCTTGAACAGAGCAATGATATAGGAGACGCAAAATGGCACGCACCAAAACCGAGAAACAAAAGATAGAGGCCATCAGCCAGGAATTGATCGAGATGACCAGCGAATTCTGCGACCAACACCTGGACGAGGACTATAAACAACTGGCCGAGAAACTCATTTTGAAGATGAAACGCAAGCGGCAGGTACCCTTCTTGCGAGGGCGCGTCAACACCTGGGCGGCCGCCATCGTCTATGCCCTGGGACAGATCAACTTTCTGTTTGACCGCAGTTTCGAGCCTTACGTTGCGGCTGGTGACATCCCCAAATACTTTGGGGTTTCCCAGAGCACCGTCGGACAAAAGGCCAAGGCCATCCGCGACATGTTCGACCTACACTACTGGCATCCAGAATTTGCCACCCAAAGGATGCGCGATAGCGACCCTTACAAGGACCTGGTCATGATTGACGGCCTCATCGTACCTATCAACATGCTGGCGCCTGAGGTGCAGGAAGAGCTACGCAGGCGGGGCATCGTCTAGTGGCCTGCCAGGTGACTTGAGGCCCAGGTCATCAGCGTGAATAAAATGAAAAGACTGATCGTTGGAGATATTCACGGGCGCTATACCGAGGCTGTGATGAACTCGTGGCAACATCTCGGTGCTTGCTCGATTACCTTTCGAATGATATAGTTGACCCATAAGATAGAATACGGAGTACGAAAGGTAATGACGTGATGAAGACTGCCAAAACCCTGGGTCCGGCAAGTGCGGAACTCTTGCTCCGCCTCAGCGCCGAGGGAAAAACCATCTTTTCCGTCGCCGAGGCCCAGGCTACCACGGACAAGACCTACGAGGCCACAGCCGCGCTCCTCAGCAAACTGATGCGCAAGCGTTGAGGGTTTGGCTTTTCCTACGTTGGAAGTGTGCTATACTATGCGTCACGAAATTAACCCATAGGAGTGTGTTCCGTGTCACAAAGTGTAACTGGCCTCGGCCCTAGAGAAGCAGAGTTCCTCACCACCTTTGCCTCGCAGGGCAAGAGGATCTTGACCGTCGAGCAGGCGCACGAGTTCTGGAGGGACGCTGCTTATACGACCAACGTCCTGGGACGCCTGGAAAAGAAGGGCTGGCTGCATCGCTTGGAACGCGGAACCTACATGATCGTCCCTCTAGAGGCAGGCCCAGACCGCGCCTGGTCGGAGAGCGCGCTGGTGATCGCGCCACACCTCATTCAGCCAGCGACCATCGCCTACTGGTCAGCCCTGCACTACTGGCACATGACCGAGCAAATCCCCCGCACAGTCTTTGTCCAGTCTACGTCCCGTAAACACCAGCGGGAAAAAGAGGTCTTGGGCATCCATTTCCGCTTCGTCACCGTCGTCGAATCCAAGTTCTTTGGAGTAGTCAAGCGAACGCTGGGCGGCCAACCGATCTATGTCACAGATCGGGAAAAGACGCTTGTGGATGCCGCCGACCGCCCCGACCTGAGCGGAGGCGTCGCCCAACTGGCGCAGGCGTTGCATACAGCATGGAGCGATCTCGAATGGCCAAGGCTCGACGAGTATCTGAGCCGATGGCCGACGAGAAGCCCCCTCAAGCGCATCGGCTATTTAGTGGAGACCTTGGATCTGCCGCTTCCTGAGAGGGAGGAGCGACTGGCCCGTTGGCGCCGTTCGCTCTCCTCCGGCATCGTAGCCCTCGAACCCGGACGCGATAGCAACGCAAGGCGCATCGTGACCCGCTGGCGACTGCAGGTCAACGTGGACGAGACGTGGCGACCTGGGAAAGACAAATCATGATTGGCGAAGCAGAACTGCGGCGGCAGGCGGCTCATTGGAACGTTGATCCCATGATGGTGGACCTTGATTACAGTCTCGGTTGGTTCATCACCGCGCTGTACAAAGCGAACCGGGATGCCGACCGCTTGTACTTCAAAGGAGGCACCTGTCTGCGCAAGTGTTACTTTGGCGACTATCGCTTCTCCGAGGATCTGGATTTCACCGCCACGCTTCGGCTCGGCCCTGACCGACTGCTCGATTGGGTGGAGCGGGCTGCTCGCTGGGCGGTGGAAGCCGATGGTCCCGATTATCGGGCCTCTCCTCCCCGGCTCGAGACCCTTCGAGACGAATACGGAAGCGAGACATACCAGGTGCGCGTTTACTATCGAGGCCCACTGCAGTGGGGTGGGAGCCCGCGTGCCATACGGATAGATGTGACCCGCGATGAAGATGTGATGCTTCCCCCGGCAGAGCGTCGTCTCATTCACCCCTATTCCGATGAGTCAGCATTTGCTCAAGCAACCGTCACCTGCTACACGCTGATCGAAATTCTGGCCGAGAAACTCCGCGCCGTCGGCGGTCAGCGCCGCTTTGCCATCTCCCGCGACCTTTACGACATCCACCGACTGGTACAGGCCGGCGTAGAACCTGCCGATGTGATCCCATTGCTGCCTGCCAAGTTCGAAGCCAAGGGGCTGGACATAGCGACGGTGGATGTCCAGAGGATTGTGGCCCGACGCTCTGATTTCGAGGATGATTGGAATCGGCGTCTCAGTTATCTCGTTCGTGGTGAGCTTGCTGTGGATTTTGAGACGGCCTGGGAAACAACCATTGATGTGTTGCAGCGGGTTGAAAAGCATCTGGCACAACAACCTTGACTTGCGAGATCCATGCCTGATACCACCACCCACATCACCACCTCCGGCGGCCTGATCAGCGCCACCTTTATCGAAAACGCTCGCGATTTCGGTTCCCGCCAGCGCGGGGTCGAGGACGCCTTCGCCTGTCGAGGAGACAAAGCAATGTACCTGGTTCCACTTTTCGCCGTTGACCCCGAGTTGGCAGCGCGAGAGACGCGCGTGCTGCACTTGCTCGTTCCGCGAGATGGGCTACCGGTTGGCTCCTACGGTCTGCTCGAGTTCTATTGCCCCGACCCGGCCTGTGACTGCCGGCGAGTCATGCTCAACGTCGCGGAGGAGAAACAGCCCGACCGGTTCCTGGCCTCTATCAGTTATGGCTTTGACCGGGATGGCGAGATGGCCGGGCCATTCCTCGATCCGATGAACCCGCAGAGTACATACGCCGAGGAACTGCTCCAACTCGTAGAGGAGACCGCGTTGAGCGATCCGCGTTACGTGGCCCGGCTGGAGCGGCATTACGTGATAGTCAAACAAGCGGCCTCCGATCCCAAACATCCCGCCTATCGCAAGTTGCAAAAAGTGCTGGCGGACGACGCCAAATCGTTTCCCGTGCCGCAGCCAGTGCGCGGGCCACAGGGGAAATCACTGAAACGGAAGCGACGGCGCCGCAAGCGAATCAAGGGGAATGTGGAGCAATGGAAAGCGGTCGCCCATCGGGAACTCGAGAAGGGAGTGCAAGACCATTGAACCCCCTGAAAGACATAGGCAATTTCTCGAAAGGCGCGAGGGCCATCCTGCATAAATTGGAGCGGGTCGCCTTTGATCGTTTGCTCAAACTCCAATTCCGCCAGCAGTATCGAGAGGCGTTAGAGGTACTGTGCGAGACAATGCAAAATCCCGACCGTGAGCGTGAAGTGGTGTGGGAACGACTCAGCAAGCTGAGAACCAGTGGTCGTCCCGCCCCGGAACACGTCCCGACGCTGATCGAACTGGAACGCATCACGCGAGAGGCCGGCGGGACCGCCTACGTTGAAGTGGATAAGACCGTCTTCGAGGAACTGGCTCGCATAGACCGTCCGGAGATGATTCCCGTCGATTTCTTGCTGGAAGCATTCCGGTACCGCCGCCGCTACGACAACTTTGCCCGTCGGCGGCGCGCATACGCGGTAGAACTCGCGGTCACTATCGCCGCCCGTACCGGTGCCTCCAAGGCCCTGGATACCTTGACCGAGATGCTGTCCGATCCTAAAGCCGACATCCGTGGGGAAGCAATGGTCACGCTGTACGAGACCTACGAGTGGGAAGGCGCCGACCGAGACGGTCAGTTTGAGATGCCGCCCGCCTTGCTCGATCAATTCTGGCATTTCGCCCAGAATGATCCCAACCGTCGGGTACGTCAGACTGCCCTGGCCGTGCTGCAGCGCGTGGGGGAGGTCAGTTACGAGGAGGCGATGAAATATCTGGATGGTGAATAGCCTATGAGCAGAACAAACCAAGAGCACATTCTGGACTATCTCTGGTCCATCTCACCCGATTGGGCGACCAACGGCCAGATTCGAGAGGCGACGGACATCAGATCGCACCAGCAGGTTTATCTGCTCACCCAGGAGTTGATGCGCTCGCGGATGATTCGGGGCGAGCAGCGCGGGCGTGAGTGGACCTTTTGGGCCGACGAGTCGCCGGCCGTTCAACTGGCCTCGCCGGGACGGGCGTCGCGAGGGGAAGCGCGTGGAACGCTTTCGCCCAGCGCGTTTGAGGAGTTGGCCCGCTCTGTGATGAGCGTGCATTTTGGTGTCCCACTGACGCCCGGACAAATCTCCGGTGTGCCCAAAGAGTTCGACATGGTTTCCCCGGATGGGGACATCGTCGGTGACGCCAAGTACTTTACGCTGGTCCGGGGGCTGCGGCTGCCACCGGCCAAGTTCTCCGTCATCGCGGAGCACGTCTGGCTGCTGGAAAAGACCGGCGCACCGGTCACCTTTCTCGTCTTTGGAAACGACCGGCAGGTGCCGGTGCTGTGGCTCGAACGCTACGGCCACCTGGCATCCGGCGTCGCCTTCTACTTTCTGACCGACGAAAGCATGCTGGAACTGTTGCAGGAAGCCGAACGATGAACCCTTCGAACGAGGAGCAACCAGGCCTGGCGACAATGGAGGAAGAGCGCATCAGAGTCCCGGAGGTCACGCCGGCCTTCGCCAGTGACGGCCCGGTAGCCCTGGCATTGGGGAACAGATACCGCTACCGGGCGGGCCAGGTGGAGATGGCGCAACTCGTCCGCCAGGCACTGTTGGAAGGGCAGCCGGCGTTGCTCGAAGCGGGTACCGGGTGCGGCAAGTCCTTTGCCTACTTGATCCCCGTGATTGCCTCGGGCGCCCGCGCGTTCGTCTCCACGGCCAACAAGACCTTGCAGACCCAGTTGTGGGAGAAGGACATTCCCACGCTCCAGCAAGTCTGTCCGCAGCCGTTTACCGCCGCGCTGCTCAAGGGGCGCTCGAACTATGTCTGCCATTTAATGCTCGACCAGGCGCGCCAGCAGTTGGCCCTGCCCGGCCTGGAAGATGACCTCGCCGACCTGATGAAACGGCTCCAGGAGGTTCCCTCTGGTGACGTAGAGGACCTGCGCCTCCCCCGCCGGCTGCGCGACGTCGTCACGGCCGGGCAGGACGATTGCCTGGGCAACAAATGTCCCCACGCTGTCCGCTGCTACTATGAGCAGGCCAAACTGCGGGCGGAAAAGGCCGACATCGTCGTCGTCAACCACGCCCTTCTAGCGTTCAATCTGGCGATGCCTTTCCTCTCGCCGCGGCCGGTGATCGTGGTGGACGAGGCCCACGAGTTGGAGCGGTACGTGGTCAATGCCCTGCGCCTGGAGATGAGGTACGGCACAGTTCCAAAGTTCATCAACGACAACGTCGTCCTGCGCCACGCGCCGGACGCGCTGCGCGGGCAGGCGGTCAGTCTCAACCATCAACTGTTCGGGACATTGACCCACAAACCCTCTGAGCGCGAGCGGCGCTGGGCGGTGGCGGGCGAATTGCAGGAGGGCCTGGCGCTGGCCGACCGGCTCAACAAGATCTACAAGGCTCTGTTGTACGCCTACTCCCCGGCGGTGGACGGCGACGAGGACGGCGCAGAGAACGCCCGCCATCAGAAGGTGATGGAATGGGCCGCGCAACTGGCCGACCAGGTGCGTGAGTTGGCCGAGCCGCCGCCGCCCAACACCGTGCGCTACTGCGAGGAGCAGCCGGGGCAAACCGGCCCGGCCAGTATCGCTCTCTACAGAGAACCGCTACAGGTGGCGGACTTTTTGCGCGAGACACTGTTCGAGTCCGTCAAGAGGGTGATCTGCACCGGCGCCACGCTCACCACGGCCGGTCACTTTGGCTACTTTTGCCGGCAGACGGGTGCGCCACGCGAGGGCACGATCGAGCGTGTGATAGATGGTCCCTTTGACTACCCCAACCAGGCGCTGCTCTACACCCCCAACGGCCTGGAGCCGCAGTACGGCGCGGGCGAAGAAGAATACGTGCTCAACCTGGGCCGCGAGATCTGGCGCTTGATCCAGGCCAGCCGGGGGCGGGCCTTTGTCCTGTGCACCAGCACCCGCCGCATGAACGGGCTGTACGATCTGATCAGCCCGCACCTGGACTATAACTGCTACTGCCAGGGGAACGGTCTCTCCCGCGCCGAGTTGCTCGACCTGTTCCAGAACGACGCCACCGGCGCGGTGCTCTTTGCCACGCGCAGTTTCTGGGGCGGGGTAGACGTTCCCGGCTCGGCGCTCTCGCTCGTCATCATAGACAAACTGCCCTTTTCCCCTCATCGCGATCCGGTGGTACAATATCGCCAGCAGTTGATCCGGGATCGCGGCGGCAATCCGTTCTACGAGATGATGCTGCCCGAGGCTATCCTCGCGCTCAAGCAAGGGGTAGGCCGTCTCATCCGCACCGAGACCGACCGGGGGGTGATCGCCATCCTCGACTCGCGCATCAACACCAAGCGGTACGGCCAGCAGATCGTCGCCAGCCTGCCCCGCGCCCGCCGGACGCGGCGGATTGCGGACGTGCGAAGGTTCTTTGCCGAGGAGACGACGACGAGTGTGGAATGAAGCGAGACTCAGTAACGAGTGGTGGTTAGCAAAACCGCCCTACCGCACCACGATATTGAAAAAGATACAACGGCAAGATTGACCGAGATTGCTGTTGATAGTACAATACTCGTAGGACAAGTTGGCAACTTGTCATCTCGTAGGACGAGTTGGTAACTCGTCGTCAAAGCAGAGGAGGGACGGTGATGAACGGCAAAAAGAACGCGCCCTGGGTGGTCAAACCGCTCGTGCCGGAGGAAGTGTACACGGACCGGACGGAATTTCTGGAGTACTTTTACGAGGCCGCGCTAAAGGCGGCCACCCGTCGCACCATGTCCACGGTCCTACTAGGCCAGCGGCGCATGGGCAAGACCGAGATTTTCAAGCGGGTGGTCAACCGGTTGTTCTGGGAACAGGATCACCGTGACCCACAGGCGGTCGTGCCGGTCTACTATAGTTTTCGGGACGAGGTTGTAGGCCGGTGGGAGTTCGCCATAGATTACGTGGAGAACTTTCTCCGCTGGTATGCAGCCTTTCGGCTGCGCGACCCAGATATCTTTTCCGATAAGGTGATAAGTCGTGATGAATTGCCAGAATTGATCAGAGCGAACTTTGAGATGACATCGGTGACGAAGGGAATGGCCAATTCCCTCCCGTTTCTACAGGAGCAAAAAGTCACTATTCCAGAGAATACAGCATTGACGTTACCGCGCTGGGTTTCTGATCATAATGACAGCACCATCGTAATGTTCCTGGACGAGTTTCAGAATACCCGCTTGCCGCAGCAGAGTTTCAGCGTCGTGGGCTACATGCAAGAGGCCGTAGAATCCCCAACCTGCCCGCATTTCGTGACCGGTTCGGCGATGAGCATTCTGGCGCGGGAGATCATTGGGCGCGGCGCGCTGTTCGGCCGATTTCGCAGTAAGGTGATCAAGTCTTTCTCCGGCTATTACGGTGCCGAACTGGCGCTGAAAGCGGCCCGGTATCACCACGCGCAGGTACCAGAAGTGA
>JADHWW010000153.1 GCA_016783285.1 Anaerolineae bacterium | reverse complement strand
GGTTGCCAGCCGGGGAAGGGAGCCAACGCCGCACGCGATGTCGAGCAGGCGATGACCAGGTTGAACGTCCAGCAGATCTAGTAGCCACTGGTAGAAGGAGTCCAGATGCCGGATCTCTTCGGTGCTGTATATGTTCTCGTAAACCCCCTTGCTCCAGTGAGTCGTAGCATCTTCTTTGTGACGGATTTCAAGCACCGCTTTCATAGTCATTCCTCTCGCCGCCGGGCAAAGATGGTCATAACCGAACTCTGGTTCCAACGGTCGGCTATGGTGTAATAGGGTAGCGCCAGTAAACGCAGCGGTAGTGAGATGATCGTCCGTTTCAGCCAATGACGCCACCGCTCGCTGGTCACTTTTTCGTCTAACCAGTGCCCCACACTAAGGGCTAGAACGTGGTAACGGCCAGTGAAGGATGTGACTTCTTCCATCGCAAAGCCTGTCAGGGTCAAGGCCTGTTCCAAGGTGTGGCGTGAGTAGATATAAAGATGGCGCGGAGCATCCAGCCCGGCCCAGTAGGGCCCAAAAACCTTGGCCTCGATGCAATCGGGGTTAGGGAGACTGATGACCAACAGCCCCTCCGGCCGGGTGATCCGGGCAATCTCGATGAGAGTGGCCCGAGGCTGATGGAGATGCTCAAACACATTCCACAAGGTGACGACGTCGAAGAAGGCATCCGGGTAATGAGCCTCCGTCAGGGTTCCGGAGAAGACGTTCAGCCCCAGGCGCGCCCGAGCGTAGTTGGCTATCTCATCATTGATCTCCACTCCGCAGGGCTCCCAGTGGCCCCTGCGACGCATGGCGTCCAGAAACTCCCCTGTTGAGCACCCGATATCCAGCACTCGCCCTTCTTTCACGTCTGCATGGGTGACAACGGCTCGACAGCGCTTGCTCGCACCGTAGCGGTGATCAAGGCGAACGATAACAGAGTCATCACCATTGATGGTCGTATAGGGTTGATAGTCCCCGGGATAATAGCGCGCTATCTCCTCTATTGTAGGCCGTGGGTTGAGATACATCAAACCGCACTGACGACACCGCACCAGGTAAAAGGTCCCGTCAATGCGATGCAGGAGGTCCTTTTCCTCGAACACGAGCTCGGTGTCATCAGCACCACACAGATCGCAATTAACCGTTTCCATCACTCACCTATTAGATGGACTCATTAGCCGCACTGGGCCACCATCCATGGTATAAGCCCCTGGCACAGGCCCATGCTGCTTGCCTGTCCCCCTTTAGAAGGTCCTTTAACGTCATCCATAGAATGCTTAGGATCAGATAAATCCACGCAGGTAGGGAGTAGTGATGACGGTAGAATTGAGCCCGGTAGCAGGTTTTCAGGTAACGTTGACGACTGACATCCCGTCGGGTACTATGAGAGACCTTGTGCCACATGCGCGCAGCGGGCACGCAAACGATGTCAAAACCCGTTTTGGCCGCGCGCCTGCAGAAGTCAGCGTCCTCGTAATACATAAAGTACTGCGGATCGAACAAGCCGATGACGGAGAAAACCTGCCTCCGGATCAACATGCCGCAGCCCGTCACATAATCAACGGGTAATACCTCCCGTGCCTTCAGATCTCTGGCTGGAATCTTCAGCGGGATTGGTAGCCAGCGATGGTGCCGGTCACCGAGCCGCCAAACTCGCTCCGGTTGGTCATAGTAGAAAATGGCAGGAGCAAGAATACCTACGCTGGCCTGGCGATTGGCCACGGACATCAGCCGTTCAATCATATCTGGTGCGATTGTGGTGTCGTTATTCAAGAGCAAGACCCAATCGGCACCCTGGGCCAGCGCGTGCCGGATTCCCACGTTGATCCCTCTTGCAAAACCAACGTTTTCCTCATTGACGATAAGGTCAATGGCCTCCCCAAAGTGGTCAGTGAGGGCTGAGACTGATCCATCCCGAGATCCATTATCAACGACCACCACTCGCTGTCGTGCATAACTTCCCGCTAGCACGGATTCGGCGCAGGCAATAGTATCGTCCTTCAACTTCCAATTCAGAATGACAACGAAGACCGTTGGTTGGCTCACCTCTGCACCTGGATAGTCTGTTCCGATAGTCACTATTATAATTGACCTGCGGATACCGTCAAGCGTTTTTTGGCTGTAACCGTTCACCAGGGGGCAAAGAAACTTGGTTTCTGGCCTACCCCCAGGCCGAGAACCGGCGCCCGATCCTGCCGCGCTAGGCGGCACTACGTATCACGCGATGTAGCCCAGGCCATGCAACCTTTCCAGCACAGCCTCCAGATCACTCGACGATAACTCTTTGCCGGCTGTCGGACCAATAAGGGGTTCGTCGCTGATCTGCACAGGGTGAGTGACACGGTAGGCGTCGGTGAGCCCGGCCTCCCAAACCTGGCCCTCAAGTTCTCGCGGGACTGCTTCGCCCATCAGGTGCAGGACAGTGGGAGCAATGTCCTGGATATGAACTGGCTCCAGCCGCTCGCCGCTGCGAGCCACACCGGGTGCATGCAGCGCGAAGATGCCATGGAGGCGGTGGGTAGCGTTGGCATCGCGAACCGGCTCCACCGGACGGGTGGAAAGGAAGACCGTCCCCTTTTTATGATCATACTCGCCGTAGCGGTAGATAACGATGATGTCCGGCGCAGCGGTGATATGAGGGCCATGGTAGAGCTCTTCGCGCCGGTAGACGCGCTCCACCAACGGGCGGTGGGTCCAGGGGTCGGCGAAGTTCATCAGCCGCTCGGCGAGTTGTTCGCGTACGCGCTGGTACTCCTTGCCCCAGGCGACAGTGCCTGCGGGCTCCCGTCCGCTGACGTTGAGGTAGATCAGCCCAGCCTCAGTGGTTCCAGTAGAATAGGCCACAGTTCGTGACCAGTCTATGTCGTTGAAGGTTAGAAATAGACCCCGAGAAAGCCATCTGGCCAACCGCTGGGTGAGAGAACTACGATGGCCTACATGCTCGGTGGGAATCTGAGCCACACCCGTGCGCAAGTCGCCCAACGTGAGCCGATGCATAAGTTCCTGCGGCAGCAGGTTATAGAGAGTTGTGGGATTGAGCCCCAAGCGATAGCCCAGGCGGCGCAACGCTGTGGCAGGCCGCCGTCGCCATTGCATGAACCCCCCCTGGACCAGCCAGTTGTTCAGATTGACGTGGTAGTGGGTCGGCCCCATACCGTGGTCGGACATCAGCACGACCGGCACGCTGCCAGCGGCGTCCAGGATCTGCCCGATGCCCCGATCTACCTCCTGGTAAAGACGCAATATAGCGTCTCGAAATGGGTTGTCCGCCTTCTCCAGGAAGCGCCAGAAGGTATGCTGGACCTGATCGGTCTCCAGGAAGTGAACCATGAAAAAATCCCATGGCCGGTGAGCAAGCAGGTGGCAAGTGGCCTCGGTGCGGGTGCGGACCAAATCTTGCAGGTAACGGAGCATTTCGTCGAAAGAGCCCTGGGCGAGGGCAGCGTCACGGGTGAGGTCCCATCCGTGTTGGCGCAGTTCATCAAGCAGGCCAGGCGGATAAGCCGGGTCGGTGCAGGCCGGAGTGGGGACGCCGGGAATGAGGAAGCCGTTGACCGGTTCCGGCGGGAATGTCATTGGCACATTGACCACACCGACGTGCCGCTTGCGCTGGCTGAGGATACCCCAGAGGGTGGAGTGCTGGTTCGAGTCAGTGGTGGCGGGGATGAGATCGGTGTAGCGCTGACGGATGGGGCGGAAAAAGTCGAAGATGCCGTGACACGCCGGGTTCCTGCTGGTAGCGAAGGTGAGCCAGGCGACAGGAGTAATGGGCGGGATGGTGCTTTCTAAAGGAGCCGAGATGCCGCCAGCAATCAGGCGGGCCAGGTTTGGAAGCCTACCCTCGGCGATCCAGCCGTCAAGCAGGTCCCAGGTGGCACCGTCCAGGGCGATGATCAAGAGCCGGCTACTGGATGATTCACACAATGCGCGGCCTCCTGGTACAACTGGAAATATCCGTGAGTTCACCTCTGTGCCTATGCGGTGGGAATTGGCAAGACAGTTCCTTGACCCCGCAGGCTCTGCCAATGGAATCAGGATGCATCCAAAACATGGTGATAGACCGTCTCGGTCTCGGCAGCAAAGCGGCGCTCGTCGAACAAAGTGCGAGCGCGTATCTGGCCAGCCTGGTGTAGCCGGTGGGCCAGGTCGGGTTCGGTCAGCACGCGGTCTAATGCAGATGCCAGCGCGGCGCTATCACCAGGTGGTACAACTAACCCGGCGTCGCCCACAATCTCGCCAGCAGAGCCCCCTGTGGTCGTGACGACGGGCAATCCCGCTGCCATAGCCTCCACCAGTGGGATGCCGAATCCCTCCAACAGGGTCGGCAACACGAACACGTCAGCGGCGGCAAAATAGGCCAGCAGGTCCACATCGGGCACATACCCGGCAATATGAACTCGCGAGCGCGCGTTGCCCAGCGCGTCTGAGAATTGCTCCTGATAGTGCGCTTCCCACTTGCCGATCATCACCAGGTAGGCCTGAGTCTTCATTTTCGTCAACGCCTGCGCCAGATACTCGACTCCCTTCCGAGGCGTTGAAAAGCCGATATAAAGCATGAGTGGCATGTCAGTGGGCAGCCCCAACCATTGGCGGGCCTCGCCTTGCGCCAGCAGCGCGTTGAAGCGGCGTGTGTCAATGCCGGGGTAGACCAGCGTTGTGCGCGCTCGGTCAACGCCATAGTGCTCGATGAATTCCCGCTGGGTAGCGATACTGGGCATGATGATGTGACATGCCCGCTGCACAGCTGGCTGCTCCATCGCCCATCGGGCCCCGTTGTAATAAACTAGCCGGAAAAGATAGTTGCGCCGGTTGGTGTGATAGGGACGGCCTTGGTGGCTAGTGAGCCGCTGGCGGAAGGATTGGAAAGCCGAAGCGACGAAGGGGCCATGGTAGGCGTAGGAGAAGTGGACGTCGGCGAAATGGATCACGTCGAAGTCGGCACCGCAGGAGCGCAGATATCTGGCCGCCTGCCAACCGAAGCCTATCCAGTCCAAGCGGCCGGTGGAAACACGAACGACGGCGACGTTATCCAGCGGCTGCACGATATCCACTCTGTCGCGCTCAGGGCGGCTGGATGCTACCACCGTCACAGCGTGACCCCGCGCAGCAAGCCCGTGGGCGACCTTTTCAGCGTAGATAGTCAAGCCGGAGGACCGAAAGGGCGGAAAGTCAAGAGTCAGAAGGCAGACTCGCATAGCGCATCCTGTATGACAGAGGCCAATTGGTCGGCGATGGCCCGGGTGGTAAGTCGCTTCTGGAAAACCTCGTAGCCGCCAGGCGCAATGCGACGGCGCAGCAAACAATTGTCGGCAAGGGTCTCAATGGCTTCTGCCAGCGCCGCCGGGTCGCCCATTGGAACGGCGTAGACATGCTCGCCAGGAGTAAAGAGTTCCCGTGTGGCAGGATTGTCGGCCACAATGGTAGGTTTGCGCATAGCGACGAATTGAAAGGTCTTAGTGGAGATGACTCGCGCAGCCTTCGGCACAGTGGAGAAGTGTCCACCCAGGCAGACGGAGGCGCGGGCGATATACTTTGGGAGTTGCTCCAGCGGTATCCACCCCACCAGGCCAATGTTGGTAAGACTCAGGTCGGCGATCATCCGCTGCACAGCCGCACGGCGCAAGCCATCCCCACCAAGGGTAAAGTAAATCTCAGGCCGGTCGCGCAGCAGAGCGGCGGCTTGCACGATAACTTCTGTACCATGAAGCGGAAGGAAGGAACCGTAATAAAAGACTTCGAAATGCTGTTGGTCAGCAGGCATCTCGTCGCGCGGGTAGAAAAGCGCCTCGTCGCAGCCCACATAGACGGCTGTAAGTTTGCTCTCCAGGACGCCGAATGTCTCCCTGAAGTAGTGGGCATGGGCCTGTGTGTCGGTAATGACACGAGTTGCGGCTTGGCAACTACGGCGGTCAAGCCAGCGGGCCAAGCGTCCCATGGGCGAGCGCGGGCGGAAACGGCGACGGTCTTCGCAGAGAGTATCGTAGGTGGAAACATACGCGTCGAGGACAATGGGCTTGTGCTGCAGAATGGAAAGGACAATAGCAAGGGGTTGTCCATAGAAACCAGCGAAGCAGACGTCGTAATCGGGGCGGCGGGCGATGAAGCGGGCCAGCCCAGAAATAGTACGCCTCACGGTGTTGTGGGCATCAGAGGTGAATACGGTGACCTCGAAATGTGTCCTCAGAGCATCGAGCAAGACTCGGTTACGTATATAGCCCACCTCACGGCCGGAAATGAACAGCACATGGGGCTTCATAGCACACCACCTTCAACCAGGACAATCTCACTGGCCTACCTCAAACACCCCACCCTGGTCCTGGTGACGTGCTCTCACTTTGCCAAACGCACCGGCAAGATGATACGGGATTGCCCACGCGTAATCCACAAAGTCTGTTCTTCTACATCAAACTCTGCTTCTGCCCCCGCCCAGCGCCCCGGCAAGAACAGCGTCACCAAACGCAGCCGACCATCGGCCGGGGCATAGTATACCACACGCAGGCCGGAATCACCATCCTTTATTATTTCGACCTGTCCCTCGGAGCCCACAGGCACAAGAAGCACCTCTGCCGGGTCATCACCACCCCGCAGCCGGATGCGCCGGCCTCCTTCGGCTTCGCTCAGGACAGGCTCTACGATCCTCTCGCCGGCAAGATGCCACGCCAGCGCCGCCTGGGCTTCCGCTGGCCCCTCCGCCTCATCCACCATGACGATGGGACCTCCGTTGTGGTAGAAATAGACCCACCGGTCGTGCTGCCAGCCCCGCCAGTCCACCAGCCGGGTGTGAGACCAGTCCAGTTCATCTCCTGTCTCAAAGGCAACAACTTCGGCATAGTACGGCGGGTCCTGCGCCCACGGGCCGCCGACGCCGGTCAATGCGTATAGGACAGCACTCATCCCGCTACGCTCTATCAGCAGGCCATTGAGGTTCTCGCGGGGAATGCGCTTGTCGCGAAAAACGCTGCGGCCCACCGGCAGCCAGGTGAAAGGCTCATCGTCCAGCGCGTCGGCAGCGAGAGGGCCGTTCTGGTACAACAGCGTGACTGTGTTGGTCGCCTTGTAGCGATGCCATCCGGTGAAGCGCAGGTTGAGCAGCAGGTAAGCCGAATCCGGCGACCAGCCGTCTCGAAAGACAATCTTGTCCGGCGCTAGTGGCCCCACTTGGTTGGGCAGGCCGGAGTCGCCGTACAGTAGGCAGGAGCCCCGGCTGGGAGAGCGGCCTGTCAGAGAGACGGGCCGCTCGACGCCCGGCTGGGCGAACAGGTACATTGCTTGTGCTTCTGCATCTGCCAACGCCCGGCCGGCCAACCAGACGTAGCGGGGATCCTCCAATAGATATGCTCCTAGATAAGCGATGCCAGCCAGGGGGGGACGGGCCGGGTGGTTATATCGCAATGGCGCTCCGTCAGGCAGAGCCTGGAGCAACAGCCACTCGAAGGAGAGCCGCACGCTGTCCTCCGGGGCCTTTCCGGTGTAGAACGACTGAAAATAGGCGTTGTTGATCCACTCCGGCTGGTAGATGAAAGCGTCGTCAGTGTTGCGAAAACGGGCGACCCAGCCACGCCGGTTGCGCTCCAGGTAATCCCGATTAGCCGGCGAAAGATCAGGTGCGGCCAACCCCTCAGACTCCAGCAAGGCCAATAGGCCAGCGCCGTTCTCCTGGTTTTCGTAGGGCCCCTCCGGCCATTTGGCGAAGGCCAGTCCGTACATCCAGTCTACCCACTCCACCGTCAGCGCCCGGCGGTTGATGGCCGCGAACCACTCCCACAACAGGGTCAGGTCGTCCTCTGAGAAAAGATCGGGGAACGCGGCGTGGACACGGGGCAGATAGTAGGCTCGCAAGGCTGCTTCGTGTTGTACCGATTTTACGCTGTGGGCCGGACCGGTGAAGCGGCCCTCGGTGGCCTCGCTCAGGAGGCTTTCGCGGAAGGCCTGGGCCCAACGCTGCTCGCCGGTGCCCAACGCCAGCATGCCATATTCCAGCGGCCTCTTGTGGGGGTTGGCCTCCACACGCGCCAGCAGGCGACGGAAGACTTCATCGCCGTCGAAGGTCTGTGAGTCAGGCTGCACCTCGCTACAGAGGAAAGGGGTCGAGGGGGAGATGCCCTCGTAAGCCGGGGCCTGGGGAGGGTAGAAACTGCGCTGGTAGGCGCGCACTGTTACGCACAGCCCAGCGCAGAGGGCCAAGATAAGCGCCACGGTGGACCAGCGCCGGTCAAAGCGGAGGCCCCGCCGTGCCAACGTCGACTCCCGCAAAACAAGCAAGCCCCGCGCCCCTAGCAGCAGGCCCCAGAAGAGACTCAACGCCAACGCCTGCAGCGCGACGAAGAACTCCTCGCCAGCGAAGTGGGATTCTACCTGGGAGACGACAACAGGGATCATTCCTCCGGCCAGGGCCAGCAGGCCATGCACTCCCCAACGCCAGAGGACACTCCGTCCGCTCGCCAGTGCCGTATCCAGCCCCAGGAGCAATACGTACAGAACGCCCAGCACGACCCAGGCTGCCCAGGTGGCCCCGGTCACCGCGTACGCCAGTGTCGCCACTGCCCCCACGCCAGCGACCAGCACCCCCGGCCAGGGCCAGACATAGAGCGCCCCCCCGACGGGATAAGGCTGCGTCCATCGGACAGCGAACAGCAAGCCAGCAACGAATGCCCAACGAGCCGCCAGACCGCCCCACGAATAGGAGGCCCCCATCACCAGGCGTAGCCCTTCCAGGAAGGCAGCCAGCCCAGCGCTGAGGGCGACCCAAAGCAGGAGCCTCTTCCAGGCAGCGGTGTGGTGTCTCACCGGCTGCCTGCTCCACACGCCTGGGGATTCAGGGCAAAGATGTACACCCGGTCCTGCTGATATACCTGGCTGAAAACGGGGCTGGCCGCCAGGACATCGGGGGAGAAAAGTTGCACCGCGCCGACGCCCACTTCCCCTTGCCCCTGACCAATGTAGACGTGGGTTATGCCCCAGTTGCACAGCATCTGTACTCCCTCCGGCGAGACTGGTGAGGCTGTCTCCAGGTGCGCCACCAGGTTCACGACATTCTGTGTGTACTGCGCATCCGCAGGAACCTCGTTCAGCAGAGCATACTGAGGGGGCATGGTGTTCTCTCGCCTCGCCAGCAGTGGGATCCACCATCCGGCGTCGCCACCGACGGCCGAACGCCCTCCGTAGATGCGGAATGCTTCCACCAGGAAACGAGCCTCCGGCGGTGTATTCTCCCGGATCCAGACCATCGCCCTCATGTCCGGCCTGGTCACCATCACGTAAGAGGGCTGCACAATCCCTATCTGCCCTGCGGCTGCCCACATGGCTATGGCAACAACAGCCACTCCCAGCATCCACTGCCCGGCCTTCCCCGCCCATCGTCCCGACAGCATGGCTATCTGGCCTATCAGCCAGCCAACCAGCAGGCTGGCTGGGATATAGAGGGCAATCAGGACAGCAAAGTTCTGCATCATATTTGCACCAGGGAGGCGGATCAGACGGCCAGCCACCAGCGAGGCCAATCCCAACACCCACAGGCCGACCGAGGCGATGACCCAGCGTCTCCGCACCAGGCTCCAGGCCAATGCGGCCAGACTCGCGATCAGCAACGGCCACGGCACGTAGACAGCAACACTGCGCCAGACCTGGTAATCCGCCAGCACGTGATCAAGTGGCGACCCGGCGGCGATGCCTGCTCCTAGCGCCGTCGCCAGGCGACCACCGGCAATGTGGAATCCCCAGGGCAAGAAGAGCAGCAACGTTATACCGGCTATCAGAGCCAGGCGCGCGAACCCACTCAGCCAACACCGGGTGTTCATTCCCCAATGGGGCAGTCCCCAGCCGACCAACCATGCCAGGACAAAAGGAACGTAGTAGAACGGCATCCGGTAGTAGGCAAGCGTCATCCCCGTCACCGTGACTCCGGCGAGCGACGCCGTTTTCCAGGCTGCGTCGTCGCTCTGGACAGCCTCCCACAGCAGCCAGAGGGCTGCCGGCAAGACGGCCTGACCGGCCAATTGAGCATAACGCCCCCAGTTGACGTAACAGGCAGGCACTGGGGAGAGGAGACCTGCCGCCAGCACGGCCCCTACGCCAGCCCAACGGTTGCTATCGGCGAGGCGCACAGCCAAAGGGTAAAGCGTGAGGACGGCCAGTCCGTTGATGAGTTGTCCGACCAGTAGCGCAGCCCGGACACTTTCCATCCCGGTCGTCCAGGAAAAGAGGGCCACCGCAGCCGGGAAGCCGAAGTGGGTGGTGAGACTGCGGTAGGGCACATACGGCTCCCACGAATCAAACAGCCCACCGTGATCCACCATCAACTGGGCGATCATCGTATGCTGGTAAGAATCGCCCCACATTGGCGCGTCCAGCGTGCGCACCACCAGCAGCCGCACGCCGAAGATCAGCCCCATCACGATCAGCAACGCCAGGTCGGGCCAGAGGGCTTCCGAACGCACCCACTGCCGCAGCGCCTCCCATCCCTTCCGAGGTCGCCAGGCCCGGTGGCGCCAGGCCAGCGCCGCCAGCCCGCCAACGGCGGGAAGCCAGGCATACAGTGGCCCCAGGTGCAATCCCACCAGGTCGGTCCAGAGGAACAAGAGCGGATACAGCGCCAGGCTCAGCCCAGCGGCGAGGCCCAACCTCTCGGCCCACGAGAGTCGCTCCCCAGGCCAGAGCCACGCCAGCAGTGCCCATCCCGGCACTACATAAAGGAGCCCCGCCACTCCCAGTAGCCCCAGCCCGCCCACTGCCGCCTGCCCCAAGTCCAGCAGCACGTGCTGGGTGGAGTAGACCAGTCGGAAGGCTGCCTGCCCGTTCAGCGGCCGGTTGTCGCGGTAGAGCGCCCCGTCCAGATAGGCATTGCCCGGTCCTGCGCCGACCTGGACACTCTCCTCTCCTGTCGTCTCCAGAAACGCATAATAGTAACGGCTATGAGAATCGTGCAGGGGGGTAAAAGAGAGACGGTAGAAGCCGGGGACCGTGACCTGCGCCAGTGACAACACCGCCGTTACCAGGTTTTCCTCTGACTGCGGGTCGGCTCGGAGGTGTAGGTGGATCTCCCCTTGCCCGCCCTGCCTGGGTTCCAGCCAAACCTCCACGCCGTTGAGCCCGGCATGGCGGGCGACGAAGGTCTGGCCCACCGGGTGGCCAGGCTCCAACGTCACCTCGGCCCCCCGTTCGACTTTCAACTGATCCCTGTCCACGAAGTCGGGGCAGCAGATTAGCAGCAGGGCCATCGCTGCCAGAAGGATCCCAGTCCAGCGACGCTTCATTGCTTGGGGGTCTTCTCCTCATACGTGTCTCGGCCCTCCAGTCGCATCCGCCGCACCCGATACAGTGTCTCCTCCAGCATCTTACGATTAAGCCGTACCAGGTCGGCGATCAGGCCTATCAGGCAGACCTGGAAGCCGACGATGGTCAGTATGGCCGCCAGGATCAGGGACTGGACGTTACCAGCCGCGCCTCCTCTCTGCCAGAAGAAGTACAGGAAGCGCAGGCCCAGTACTATGCCGCCGGCGATCAACCCTCCTCCCATAGTCATAAAGACCCGCAGGGGACGGTACATTATGTAGAAGCGGAGGATAGTGACAATTGAGAGAACCAGAAAGGCGGGAATACTGCGTATCAGGCGCGACTGGCGGGTGTGGGGGTTGGTGCGCACCGGGACGTAGGCAACCGCCATCCGGCGGGCGCCAGCCTGGATGAGTGTCTCCAGCGTATAGGTATAGTCGCTGAGGACGGTCAGGCGTAGCGCCGCCTCGCGGGTGAAGGCCCGGAAACCACTGGTGGCATCGGGGATGGCGATCCCAGCGGCTCGCTGCATCACCCAACTGCCCCAGCGCTGCAGCAAGCGTTTGAGGGGCGAGAAATGGGCCAGCGCCGCCACCCCCCGGTCGCCGACGACGATGTCGGCTCGCCCCTCCAGGATCGGCTGGAGTAGTCGGCCGACGTCCTCCCCCCGGTACTGGTTGTCGGCATCTGTGTTGACGATAACGTCGGCACCGGCGGCCAGCGCCGCCTCCAACCCGGCCAGGAAGACATAGGCCAACCCCTGATGCTGCTTCAGGCGGACGACGTAATGCACCCCCAATTCCTGTGCCACCTCGGCCGTGCGGTCGGTGCTGCCGTCGTCCGCCACCAGGTACTCGATCTCGTCAACGCCAGGAAGCGCGCGGGGGAGGTCTCGCACCGTCTGAGGGAGGGTGGCTTCTTCGTTGTAGCAGGGGATTTGGATGATGAGTTTCATCTGCACTTCATTGTATCACGAGTGCGTACTCTCGTCAACGGCAGCGTTATACGCTCACAGGGAAGGGCGTGTGAGGCAATTGACTTCCCTCTCATTCCAGGGTAAGATATACGTGGGGAGAGAAACATGGCACGCCAGAAGAGCAGTCACGCATCAGCCGCGAAGAGCAGGCACGCGTCAACCGCGTATGAAGAGTCCATCGGTGCTGCCCCCAATGCCTCGCGGCTGGTCGTCATCATCTCCTGCATGGCCGCCATCGGTGCGATGGTCTACGGGATGTGGGGGCCGAGGCTGCCGGTCATGCTCGCGCCGGAGGCCACGCCGCTCCTTGCTCTATCCGCTACGCCACCCGCCAATCCGCTCCCATTCACTGCTCCATCCGCCACTCCACTTGCCGACCCGCTACTGTCTGCTGCTCCGTCAGCCACCCCACCTACCAATCCGCTACCGTTCGCTGCTCCATCTGCTACCCCATCTGCTGGCCAATCCGCTGCCACTCCACACGTCGGCATCGTCGCCGGTCACTGGGAAAACGACAAGGGAGCCATGTGCCCCGATGGCCTGACTGAAGTCGAGATCAACCTTGACGTCGCCCAACGGGTCGTCTACACCCTGCGGGCACTCGGTTACCAGACTGACCTGCTGGCGGAGTACGATCCGCACCTGGAGGACTACCGAGCCGATGCGCTCGTCTCCATCCATGCCGATTCCTGCGTGGCCTACCCCAATGCCACCCCGCCGGCCAGTGGGTTTAAGGTCGCCAGTGTTGAGGATAGCCTGGTGCCGGAGGCGGAGAGTCGGCTGGTCGCTTGCCTAGCGCAGTGCTACGCCGCTCGCACCGGGATGTATTTTCACGCCAACAGCATCACTTACGACATGCTCTACTACCATAGTTTCTACGAGATTAACAACCAGACACCTGGTGCCATCATCGAGACCGGCTTCATGTTTAACGACCGCCACATGCTCACCCAACGAGCCGATCTGGTGGCTCAGGGCATCGTGGACGGCATTGTTTGCTTCATCGAGGATGAGAGACCATAGCATAAAATCTGGGAGATAAGAGGGCAGATTCTCATCCAGTTTGCCAATCTACCAATGAACGTTGACCAGCGTCCCCACCTCGGCCCAGCCAAAGAGCCATTCCGCCTCCGGCGTGGGCAGGTTAACGCAGCCGTGACTCATCGGATGGCCAAAGTTGGAGTGCCAGTAGGTACCATGCAGGCCATAGCCCCGGTAAAAGTACATCGTGTAGGGCACATCGGGCAGGTAGTAGCCGGGGCCGCTCATGTCGTCGTAGCGCAGTTTGAGATAGATGCGATACAGACCGACGGGCGTGGGCGTGCGCGGTAACCCCGTAGATATGAGCGTTGTACGCACTGCCGTCTGTCCCTCGTAGGCGGTGAGGGTCTGGTGGGCCAGGTCTACGTCTATCCAGTGCACGTTGCCGTGAATAGAGGAGGGGGACAACGTCGCAGGCGGCGGGAGCGACGGCGCGGTGGGGAGAGCGGGGGGAGGTGTGGG
>JADHWW010000058.1 GCA_016783285.1 Anaerolineae bacterium | reverse complement strand
CCCGGTTCGTCACCGGGTACTTGCCAATCTCGAAGACAGGCAGGTTCACCTCGTGCTGCGGCACCTCCCGCTCGTACCCCTCCGCCTCGCCCCCGTACTTCTTGACCAGGGTGGAAATGTCCTCCTGGCGTGTGCCCATCAGGAACGGCCCGGCGGGCACGGACACCATCTCCGGGACGGGGATCGTCACCTTCCGCTCCGATTCGGGAGGTGGCTCGGCGGTGGCGCGGGTCAGGTAGATGTAGTCGCGCAGTTGCCCGGCTGGCACGTCAGTGAAGTTGGCGTCAGGCTGCCCCTCGTCGTGCAGGATGAGAAGTTGGCGCAGGGCGTGGCGGGTCGTGAAAGGCTCCAGCATCTTCTCTATGCGCAGCTGGACCTCCAACATCCCCATCGCTGCCATCCCCTCCTCTGCCATTGCTATCTCATCTGCCAGCTTCGACTGCTCCCGGGCCGTCTGCGCCTCCTCGCGCCTTTTCTCCTCGCGGAAGTAAGCCTCCAACCGGGCCAGTCGCTCCGGTTCCTCGATCAGTAACTGGTAGAAATCGTTGTGTCGTTGCTGGATGACGACCACTTTGGCCAGCCGCACGGGGCGGATCGCCCCCGGCGCTTTCTTCCGTTCGAGCGCCAGGTTCCACAGCAGCAGGAAAACGTTCAGGCAGCGCTTGATCTTGCGCGGGTTTCGTTCCACTCCCAGCGCAAAGACGTCCACGCAGCGGACGTCGTCCTCCGGGAAGTGCTTCATCGTCTCACGGATAAAGGTCGCCACCTGGCCCGCTTCCACCGGCGGCAGGATGAAGGGCAGTTGCACGATCTTCTCCAGGTAGTCGGCCCCGCTGATGGCCGGCAGTTGGTGCGTCCTCTCCCCTTCGACCTCCATCGCCCGTTGCAGTTCCCGGTACTTGACCTGGATGCCCTGCTCGATCACCCCCCGGTCCGCGCCGATGACGAAGACGCAGCCCTCTACGTCGAGAAACAGTTTGATTGCCTCCAGTACCTCGATGGCCTTCTCCGGTAGGCAACGATCCAGGTCATCCACGAAGACCACCAGCCGCCGCTTGTGCGCGATGATATGCTCGGCAATCAGCGCCCGGAAGTCACACTGGAACTGATCAAGGAAGCATACCTGGTCGCGGTGGACGGCGATCTTCTGCCGCTGCACAGCGTCAAAGAGGGCGTCAAGCGCACCTTTGGCGGCCTCCCCTTGGGCCACCTTCACGAACTCGGCCAGAAAACCGACGCCTGGAACGAAGGGCAGCACAATGCGGGTGGCGAACTTTGCCCCGGCTTTCAGCATCTCTGCTGGGGCTACTTCCACGCGACCCAGTTCCTCCCGGTCCACCTCACGGTAGAGGCTGGCAGCCATGTCGTCGAGGGCCTTGATGATTTTCTCGCGCTCCTCGTCGGTGTAATCGGCGTAAGGAGATTTCTCGCCAACGGGCCATTCGTCATACTCAGACGTCGGGCGGCCCTCGGCCACGGCCCGCACCGCCTCCAGCACGCGCATCAGGAGCGCCCGCCACAGTTCCCGCTCCTTGTCGTACTTCCAGGCGTCGAACCAGATGGTGTGCGCTTTGAGTCCCCGCCTGCGGCGCGACTGCTTGATCAGCGCTGCCTCAATCATGCGCATCAGGCTGGTCTTGCCCGTGCCCCACGTGCCGAAAACGCCCACAGTGATGGGCGTGGCCGTGTCCTTGTCGCTTACGATGCCCGCCAGCACTGCCGCCGAGGCCTCGAAATCGAGGTGATCCTCCGTCGTGGGCAGGTCCGGGAGAACCGCTGTCACCACCATTATTTATACTCCCTGCTCCCTTGCTCCTCTGCTCCCCATCCCCTTGTCACCTTGTCACTTTGTCTCTCTCTCCCGCTCGTGCGCCTCGATAATCGCCTGCGCCAGGTGCGCCGGTACATCCTCGTAATGATCCAACTCCATCGAGAAGACGCCCCGGCCCTGGGTCAGGCTGCGCAGGTCGGTGGCATACTGCTGCATCTCCGCCAGTGGCGCCAACGCCGTGATGACACTCTTACCGCTGCGCTGGCCCATCCCCTGCACCCGCGCCCGCTTCGTGTTCAGGTCGCCTATGATGTCGCCGGTGTACTCCTCCGGCACGGTGATAACAACGCATTGGATCGGCTCCAAGAGTGCCGGCCCGGCGTCCAGCATCACCTTCTTAAACACCTCCCGCCCGGCGATCTGGAAGGCGATGTCCTTGGAGTCCACCGGGTGCTCCTTGCCGTCGTAGACCGCCGCCTTGATGTCCACCACCGGGTAGCCAGCGATCACTCCCTGTTCCATCACTTGCTTGATGCCCTTTTCGATGGAACTTTCGAAGGAGCGGGAGATGCGCCCGCCGAAGACTTTCCACTCGTACTCGAAGCCGGTGTCGCGAGGCAGCGGCTCCAGCCGCATGTGCACCTCGGCGAACTGACCTGCACCGCCGGTCTGCTTCTTATGCCGGTATTGGTCGGCGTTGACCTTGGTAATCGTCTCCCGGTAGGGCACCTTGGGGATCGAGGTCTCGACCCCGACGTCGAAACGGTTCTCCATCCGGCGCACGGCGATGTTCACGTGGGCTTCCCCCATCCCCTCCAGGATCGTCTGCCGCGTGCTTGGTTCCTGTCGCCAGTGCAATGTGGGATCCTCCTCGCAGATGCGGGTCAACGTCGGGCCCAGTTTGGCCTGATCGGCCTTACTCCTGGGATTAGCGGCCACGGCGAAAAGTGGAGATGGGAACACCGGGCCAGGCAGGCTCACAGGGTGGCCTTTGTCACACAGCGTATCCCCAGTGAGCGTGTGGGTCAACTTGGCCACCGCGCCGATGTCGCCAGCGTGCACGCACGTCACCGGGCTTTGCTCCTTGCCGCGCATGGCGTAAAGTTGGCCCAGTCGCTCATCTTCCTCGGCCCGGCTGTTGTAGACGCGGCTATCCGAGTTCATCATCCCACCGTAGACGCGGAAATAAGTCAGTTTACCCACGAAGGGATCGGCAGTTGTCTTAAACACCAGCGCCGCCAGCGGGGATAGTTCGTTCGGCTCAATCTGCTCCTCGCCCGCCGGTCCCTGTGCCGTGACCGGCCCCCGGTCAACCGGGGAGGGAGCGTAAGCGACCAGTGCATCCAGCAGCGCTCGCGTGCCCAGGTTCGCCGTCGCCGCTGTCACCAGGACCGGTATGATTGTCCCGTTGAGGGTCGCAGCGCGCAGGCCGCGCCGGATCTCATCCTCGGTCAGTTCCTCTCCCTCTAAATACTTCATAATAAGTTCATCGTCTGACTCAGCGGCAGACTCCATCAACCGAACGCGAGCCTCATTTACCTGGTCAGCCAGGTCAGCCGGAATCTCGGCGACCTTTCCCTCGGAGCCCATCAGCGCCTGCATCCTCACCAGGTCCACCACGCCCGCGAACTCCCCCTCTGTGCCGATAGGAAGTTGGGTGAGGACGAAATTCTGCCCGAAGGCCTCTCGCAACGCCTCCAGCGTGCGGGCCAGGTTAGAGTTCTCCCGGTTCATCTTGTTGACGATCACCATCCGGGGCAGATTACGCTCCTCGGCAAAGTTCCAGACCAACTCCGTCCCTACCTCGACGCCGGACACGGCGTCCACCAGGATCAGCACCAGGTCGGCCACCCGCACCGCGCTCTTGACCTCGCCGACGAAGTCGGTGTAGCCGGGGGTATCCAACAGGTTGATCTTGCTGCCCTCCCACTCAACGGGGACGAGGGTCAGGTTGAGCGAGATGTGACGGCGGATCTCCTCCTCGTCGAAGTCGGCGACGGTGGTGCCGTCCTCGACCCGGCCCATGCGATTGATCGCGCCGCTGGCGAAGAGCATGGCCTCCGCCAGCGAGGTTTTGCCCGCACTCCCGTGTCCCAGCAGAACCACGTTGCGCAGTTGATCAGTGTGATATTCCTTCATAGAAATTACATTCCCCTTTCAAATTGTATCTGGTCACCGGGCGATCTGGGCAACCAGACCATAGACTTCCGTGGCCGTTTGCAGTGCCTCCACAGCCTCGCTAAAGGACGGCTCGAACTCTCCGTCATAACGCACCTCGACGGCAAAGGGCGTCAACAGTATGATCCGCTCTTCCAACCCCCTGATTTGCGGGGCGAATGACTTGGCCAAATCAAGAAGTTCAGCCAGGTCATGTCGCCACGGATACTCCACATCATGCAAAGCCAGCAGTGCTTTCAGACTCTTCTCTGCCGCCTGTTGAGCGTGGAAGCAGACCATATCCAGGGCGCGGCCAGTAGAGAGCGTGGCCTCGGCGGCCACCAAATCGTGCTCCGCCTTGTCCAGCAGACCGAGGGCATGTTCACGCGGACCTTTCATAGAGCACTTTCCCTTCCCGTATGGCCGTGTTGATGAAGTGCGATTTCGCCCCGCGCCATTCCTCGACCTCTTCCGGTGTCCACCACACAATATCCTTAGACACACCCAGCCCGGCTAGAAGCCGGTATAAGGAAGGGGTTCGCCGCCAGCGAGGCAGGGTTGAAGGCGCGATGACCAACAGGTCGAAGTCACTATCGGGTCGGGCTTCTTCACGTGCCCGGCTGCCGAACAAGATTATCTTATCCGGGCAAACTGTTTCCCGGATTCTGGTCGCCATCTCAGCGACGATTTCAGATGTTGCCATATTGCACGCCCCCGTGTTCGATCTCCCAAAAGAACGCACTGTGGTCATATTCTAAATGAGAACGGCTTAACTGTCAATTGCCCTCCACGCAGAATAGTAGTAAACTATAAGCCGCCATCGAGCAACCCGTATCGGGTATCCAACATCAAACAAGGAATATACAATGGCCAAGTTTCCCCCTGAACCATTCAAGATCAAGGTCGTCGAACCTATCCACCAAACCACCCGCGCCGAGCGGGAGAAGACCCTGCGGCGGGCCGGCTACAACATCTTTGCCGTGCGGGCCGAGGATATCTATATTGACCTGCTGACCGATTCGGGCACGGCGGCCATGTCCGATAGCCAGTGGGCCGGGATGATGCTCGGCGACGAGAGTTATGCCTACTGCCGTAACTTCTTCAGCCTGGAGGAAGCGATCAAATCCATCACCGGCTTTGAGTACTTCGTGCCCACCCACCAGGGCCGCGCCGCCGAGGGCGTGCTCTTCGCCTGCACGGTCAAACCGGGTCAGTCGGTGCCCAGTAACATGCACTTCGACACCACCCAGGCCAACGTCATCGCCCGGGGCGGAGATCCGGTCAACCTGCTGGCCGAAGAAGGGCTTGATCCTACCAGCCACGCGCCCTTCAAAGGCAACATAGACGTCGAAAAACTGGAAATCTTCATCAAGCAAATGGGGCCGGAGAACATCCCGCTGGGAATGCTGACGGTGACGAACAACGCCGGCGGGGGTCAGCCGGTTTCGATGGCCAACATCCGCGCCACGAGCGAGGTGCTCCACCATCACGGCATCCCTTTCTTCCTTGATGCCTGCCGCTACGCCGAGAACGCTTACTTCATCAAGTTGCGCGAGCCGGGCTATGCCGAGACGCCCGTGGTCGAGATCGCGCGCGAGATGTTCTCCTACACCGACGGCTGTACGATGTCTGCCAAGAAGGACGCGCTGGTCAACATCGGCGGCTTTCTGGCAGTTAATGACGAGGGTCTGTACCAGCGCGTGCGCCAGGAACTGATCCTGCGCGAGGGGTTCCCCACCTACGGCGGACTGGCCGGGCGCGACCTGGAGGCGATCGCGCGGGGGCTGTGGGAGGGATTGGATGAGCAGTATCTGGCCTACCGCATCGCCCACACCCGCTACCTGGCCGACCGGCTGGCGGAAGAGAACCTCCCCATCCTGGAGCCACCCGGCGGCCACGCGGTCTATCTGGACGTCAAGAGATTCCTGCCGCACATCCCGCAACGCGAATTGCCCGGGCAAGCACTCGCCTGCGCGCTGTTCCTGGAGGGCGGCATTCGCGGGGCGGAGATGGGGAGCGTGGCGTTCGCCCGCGAGAACTCAGAGACGGGCGAGACGATCTACCCGGTGCTGGAGTTGGTGCGGCTGGCGATCCCCCGCCGGGTCTACACCCAGGCGCACCTGGACTACGTGGTGGAGGTCTGCAAGCGGATCCACGAGAGACGGGACCAGATGCGGGGCATGCGCTACACCTACGCACCGCCCCTCCTGCGTCACTTCACAGCGCGGTTTGAGCCGCTTTAGACCAGTTCTCGGCACAAACGCTCGAAACCCCCGTCTCGGGAGCATCCCATGCAGCGAGCAACCGCTTTTGACACAACGTTCTCGCCTACGACGCCCTCGAGACGAGGGCTGGGAGCCTTAAGAAAACAGATTTGCATCAGAAACTAAACTAGCCGTCAGGCACTGTTTGACTTTTCGGCTGTTTGGCAGTATCTTATCTCCCAGTCTTACGTGCATTTGGTATGTATGTATGAAGGAGGCTGCGCATGGTGGAAGAACTGCGGGAACAGATGATCCAGGAAGAGAAAGAACTCGAGGACGAGGAGCAAGCGCGCTCCGCCCGGTCCTTGCTGGGCCTGGAACCGTGGCAGAGATTGGTGCTGGCTATCTTGCTCTTCCTGAACGTAGCGCTGTGCGGATGCATGGCACTGGTGATGACCGGGCGAGTGGCGTTGCCGTTCTAACCGCGTGATGAAAAGCAAGCAATCCTCATCCGTATGGAGCACGAAGCCCCGCGAGACAGCCCAGGTGCGTTTCCCCGACAGTCGCACCTTCGAGGCCCCTGTTGGAACGCCGTTGGAGCAGTACGTCAAGGTGGCGCTGGACGACAGCCCGGTGCCTTTCATCGCGGCGCTGGTTAACGGCGAACTGCGCGAACTGACCTGCCAGATATGGTCCGACGCCCGGGTGGACCCCGTGCTTCTCTCCAACTCCGATGGTGTACGCATCTATCGGCGTTCCCTTTCCTTTCTGTTGGTGACCGTCGTGCGCGAACTGTTCCCGGAGGCCCAGATTTTCGTGGATCACACCCTTCCCTTCGGCGGCTTCTTCTGCCGGATACATGGACGGGAACCTTTCAGCGTGGAGGAACTGGCGCAAATCGAGGCCCGCATGCGCGGGATCGTCGTTGAGGATGCTCCAATCACACGAGAACACGTGCCGCTCAACGAGGCCATCGAGATGTTCCGCGCGCGTGGTGAGGAGGAGAAAGTCCAACTCTTGACGCGCCGCCAGAAGGATTACCTCGTGCTCTACAGCCTGCGCGGTTCACGTGACTACTTCCACGGCTATATGGTACCCTCGACCGGGTACCTGCGCTGCTTTGCCCTCCACCCGTGGCCCCCAGGATTTGTGCTCCAGTATCCACGCCGCCATCGCCCGACGGAACTCCTCCCTGTGCTCGACTACCCCCAACTAACGGCCATCTTCCGCGAGTATGGCAAATGGCTGCGTCTGCTCGGCGTGGAGTCGGTCAGTGGGCTGAACGAGGCCATCGCCAACGGCCGCATCCGCGAGATTATCCTCGTCTCAGAGGCGTTGCACGAGCAGTGCATCGCGCAGATTGCCGACCAAATCGCCCGCCAGTGGAGCGAGGTGCGCCTGGTGCTCATTGCTGGTCCTTCCGCCGCTGGCAAGACCACCTTCTCTAAGCGGCTCTCCGTCCAGTTGTTGGCCCACGGCATCCGCCCCTTCCCCCTGGCGATGGATAATTACTTCGTGGACCGGGAAAAGACGCCCCGCGATGAGCATGGCCACTACGACTTTGAGGCATTGAGTGCACTCGATGTGTCGTTATTCAACCAGCACCTCCTGGCCCTCATGCGCGGTGAGGAAGTGCAAATCCCCTGCTTCAACTTCACCACCGGCCGGCGGGAAAAGGGCGAGACCGTCCAACTGGGCCCCGACCACATCATCATCGTCGAGGGCATCCACGGGCTGAACCCCCGGCTGGTGTCTTCAGTACCGCGCGAGCGTGCCTTCCGTATCTTCATCTCGGCCTTGACGCAACTCAACATTGACCGCCACAACCGGGTACCGACGACGGACACCCGCCTCGCCCGCCGCATCGTGCGCGACGCGACCTACCGGGGCTACACAGCCGAGGAGACACTAAACCGCTGGGAGAGCGTGCGGCGGGGGGAGAAGCGGTATATCTTCCCCCACCAGGAACACGCCGACGTGGTGTTCAACTCGGCGTTGGTCTACGAACTGGCGGTGCTCAAGCCGCTGGCCGAGCCGTTGCTGCTACAGGTCGAGCCCTCTAGCCCCCGGCGCGTGGAGGCCAAACGACTGCTGGCCTTCCTGCAGTGGTTCCAGCCCTGCGGTCCCGACATGATCCCAGATAACTCTATCCTGCGCGAGTTCACCGGGGGTTCCATCCTGCGGGATTACACGCCGTAAGTCAAACGTGAAACGTGATATTGAGCCGCTTTTGGTCATTTGTCATTGGTCATTTGTCATTGGTCATTGGTTGGTCATTGACCACTGCCATTCTGCTGACGTTGGTCGCCGCCGGGGTAGTTCACTGGCTGGTAGTGGACCTCCCCTCACCCGACCGCCTGTACGAGCGAGCATCCACCCCATCCACGCGCATCTATGATCGACATGGACGATTGCTGTACGAGGTCCTCGACCCGCACGGCGGAGCACACACCCCCGTCTCCCTGGCCCAGGTACCCCAGGCTTGCGTGGACGGGACCATCGCCACCGAAGATACCACTTTCTACCGCAACCCCGGCGTGGACACCTGGGCCATCGTCCGCGCGCTGTGGATCAACCTGCGCGGAGGTGAGATTCTGTCGGGCGGCAGCACCATCACCCAGCAACTGGCCCGCAACCTGCTACTCTCACCGGAGGAGCGGACCGAGATCAGCCTGGAGCGCAAACTGCGCGAGGCTATCCTGGCCTGGCGACTGGCGCGGACCTACAGCAAAGACGAGATTCTGACACTCTACCTGAACGAGACCTACTACGGCAACCTGGCCTACGGCATCGAGGCGGCCGCTCGCACCTACTTTGCCAAAAGCGCCGCCGAGTTAGACCTGGCAGAATGCGCGCTGCTGGCCGGGTTGCCACAGTCGCCGGCCCGTTACAACCCACTGGAGAATCCCAAAGCCGCCAAGGCCCGGCAGCGCGTGGTGCTGGGACTGATGGTCAGGCACGGCTACATCTCCCAGCAAGAGGCCAACCTGGCGGCCAGCGAAGAACTTGGTTTTGCCTCCGTTCCCTTCCCCATCGAAGCACCCCATTTTGTAATGTACGTGCGCGGCCAACTGGAGAAAGAGTTTGGTCTGGAGGCAATATACACTCAGGGCTTTCAGGTCTACACCACGCTGGACCTGGACGCACAAGACGCAGCGCAGCGTTTCGTCCGCTACCGGCTGGAGCAACTGGCCGATACCCGTGAAAGCCAGCCATCCCACAACGTGCGCAACGCTGCCGTGGTGGTGATGGACCCCCACACCGGTGAAGTGTTGGCCATGGTCGGCAGCCCCGACTACTTTGACCCGCGCGTTGACGGCGCGGTCAACGCCACCGTCGCCACGCGCCAACCCGGTTCCTCCATCAAACCTGTCACCTACGCCGCCGCCTTCGACCCCAAACTTCAAACCCCAAATCCCAAATCCCAAATCCCAAATCCGTTGACGGCGGCCACGATGATGGTGGACGTGCGCACCGCCTTCGTCACCCGCGAGGGCGACCCCTACGTCCCGCAGAATTACGACTATCAGTGGCGGGGGCCGGTGCTGCTGCGGCAGGCGTTGGCTTCCAGTTACAACCTGGTCGCCGTCAAAGTGCTGGATTACGTGGGCATCGAGGAGATGACAACACTGGCCCGCTCAATTGGCATCACGACCTTCGACGACGTGGATCGCTTCGGCCTGGCACTGACGTTGGGCGGTGGCGAGGTCCGCCTGCTGGAACTGACGGCCGCCTACGGAGCCTTTGCCAACGGCGGCTACCGGGTGGAGCCCGTCACCATCAACCGCGTGGAGGACAATCGCGGGCGGGTGCTGAAGGTCTGGGAGGCTGCGCCCGGTCCGCGCGTGATGGACGAGCGCGTGGCATACCTCATCACCGACATCCTGAGCGATAACTTCGCCCGCGCCCCCGCCTTTGGCGAGGGGAGCGCGCTGCGGCTCTCGCGTCCAGCCGCCGCCAAGACCGGTACCACCACTGACTGGCGCGACAACTGGACGGTGGGCTACAGCCCAGACCTGGTGGTCGGTGTGTGGGCTGGCAACGCCGACAATGAGCCTATGCATCACGTGAGCGGCGTGGTGGGCGCTGCCCCCATCTGGCACGACGTGATGGAGACGCTGCTCAAAGGCCGGCCGGTGCGCGAGTTCGTGGAACCACCGGGGATGGTGCGGATTGAAGTGTGCGCCGATAGCGGATTGAAGCCGTTAACCGTTAGCAGTCAGCAGTCAGCGGTTAGCGGGCAGCAGGAAGCAGGAAGGCAGCCAGTGTGCTGTCCGCGTACCATCACCGAACTCTTCATCGAAGGAACTGAACCCACGCAAGCCGACGACTGGCATTGGCTTTTCACGTTGGATACGCGCAACGGTTCGCTGGCTGGCCCCGGTTGCCCGCCGCAATTCACCACACAAAGACGGTACACCCTCTACCCGGCGGAAGCGCAGGACTGGGCCCGGTCGCAGAACATCCCGCAACCCCCGGAGGCGTACTCTCCCCTGTGCCCCGCCGCTCAGATTGCGGATGGCAGACCGCAGATGGACAACAAGTCCACCTCCTACTCCCTACTCCCTACTCCCTACTCCCTAATTCTGACCAGCCCCGACCAGGGGAGCCGCTACCGCTTATCGTCCGAGATTCCACAGTTGGCGCAGCAGATCATCGTGGCTACCCGTCCTGCCGACGGCGTCTCGCTGCGCCAGGTGACGCTGCTGGCAGATGGTCGCCCGCTGGCGACGCTGACGCGTCCACCCTACCAGGCGCTATGGCGGATGACAGTCGGATCGCACACCTTCACAGTAGTGGGTGTAGATGCAGAAGGAAACGAGGTTGAGGGGAATCGTGTTACCATTGAGGTGGTGGAGTGAAACGTCACGTCGTCAGATTGACATCTCCCGTCAACGTGAGATAATACTCCCATCGCCACAAGGAAACGGGCCATGGATCTCGTAGACGTAGACTCCACTCTCGTGCAGGTACGGGAGGCATTGGCCGAGGAGGATTGGAACCAGGCGGTGGCGCTGGTGGAAGCACTCCGGCCACCCGACCAGGCTGACGTCTTCGGCGAACTGCCCCCTACCGAGCAAGATCAACTCCTGCCCCGCCTCGACCTGGAGGACTCCGCCGACATCTTGGAGGAGTTGGAGGAGGAAGAGGCAGCGGAGATTGCCGCACGCCTGAAGGTAGAGGACCTGGCTCGCATCCTGGATGAGATGGAGCCGGACGAGGCGGCCGACCTCCTGGGCGACATCGCACCGGAGCGAGTGGCCGAAGTTCTGGTCGCGATGGAGGAACCCGGGGAGGTCCGCCCGCTGCTGGCCCACGCCGACGAGAGCGCTGGCGGCCTGATGACCTCCGCCAAGGTCATGCTCCACAAGGAAATGACGGCCGAGGGGGCCATCACCTATCTGCGAGCGGTCGCGCCAGAATCGGAGAACGTCTACTACCTCTTCGTCGTGGATCAGGATGTTCGGCTTGTGGGCGTGGTCTCCCTGCGGCAATTAGTCGTCGTCCCTCCTTGGACCCGCGTCGAGGAGGTTATGGCCCCCGACATCATCCACGTGCGGGCCGACGCCGACCAGGAGGAGGCAGCCCGCCTGATGGCCCGCTACGACCTGCTGGCCCTGCCTGTGGTGGACGACGCGGGACACCTGCTGGGGATCATCACCCACGACGACCTTGTAGAGGTATTGGAGGAAGAGGCGACGGAGGATATCTACCGGTTAGGTGGTGTGCTGGAGGAGCATCTCCCGGACGTACCGATTTCCACCGCCCTGCGGACCCGCCTGCCCTGGCTGGTGCTCAACCTGGGCACGGCGATGGCCTCCGCCACTATCCTGAGCCTCTTCGAGAACACCATTGCCCGCGTGGCCGTGCTGACCGCCTTTTTTCCCATCGTCGCCGGCGTCAGCGGCAGCGCTGGCACCCAGACGCTCACCGTCACCGTGCGCGGCCTGGCGCTGGGCGAACTCAGCCCCCGCGATGGCCTCCGCACCATGGCACGGGAGACTCTCATAGGCCTGGCCAACGGCATCGCCGTCGGTGGCCTCATCGCCCTCATCGCGCTGCTGTGGAAAGGGACGCCAATGCTGGGAGTCGTCGTGGGGCTTGCCACCCTCCTGAATATGCTCGGCGCAGGCATCGCTGGCGCGCTGGTTCCCGTAACGATGCAAGTCCTGCGGATTGACCCTGCCCTGGGCTCGCCCATCCTGGTCACCACCATCACCGATGTCTGTGGCTACTTCATCTACCTGGGCCTGGCCACGCTGGTCTTGTCAAGGTTGATATGAGTCATCGTCCGCTTCCCAAGAAGACATCCCGTCTGCCGCCGCCCGTCGTCGTCACCTCCCCCTCGCAACTGGAGGCGCTGCTGCAAGCCCTCTCCGACCAGCCCGCCGTCGCTGTGGATACCGAGTCCAACTCCCTCTATGCTTACCAGGAGCATGTGTGCCTGATCCAGTTCTCTATCCCCGGCGCTGACTACGTCGTGGACCCGCTGGCCGACCTCGATCTTTCCCCGCTCGCTCCCATCTTCGCCAACTCTGGGGTGCAGAAAGTCTTCCACGCCGCCGAGTACGACGTGATGTGCCTCAAGCGGGATTTCGGCTTTCGCTTCGTCAATCTGTTCGACACGATGTGGACGGCGCGCATCCTGGGCTGGCCCCACGTGGGGTTGGGTGACGTGTTGAAGGAAACCTTCGGCGCGCGCACCAACAAGCGCTACCAACGGTACAACTGGGGCAAACGCCCCCTGGAGCCGGAGGCGCTGGCCTACGCTTGCCTGGACACTCACTACCTGTTGCCCCTCCGTCGCCTCCAGGCCGACGCACTGGTGCAGAAAGGACATTTGGAGGAGGCGCAGGAGGTTTTCGACCAACTCGCTGCCTCCGAGCCTGTGCCCCATACGTTCGACCCCGATGATTTCAGGCGCGTCAAGGGAGCGTTTGATCTGACCGGGCGTGAGCAGGCCATCTTGCGCGAACTCTACGCCTGGCGCGACGAGGAGGCCTGCCGCCGGGATCGTCCGCCCTTCAAGGTACTCAATGACAGTATATTGGTCGCGTTGGCCCAGACTCGCCCCCGTACGCCGGAGGGTCTGGCTGGTGTGAATGGCCTGAAGCCCTATCACGTGCGCCGGTACGGGGGACCCATCCTGCGGGCGATCAAGCGGGGGATCCACGCCCGCCCGCCTCAACCTCCTCCTCCACCCCTGCGCCACTCAGAGGCAGAGGTGGGGCGTTTTCAGGCACTGCGCGCCTGGCGCAAGCGGGTGGCAGCCAAGCGCGAGGTAGACGCCGACGTCATCGTCAGCAACGCTGTCCTGTGGGCGCTGGCCGAGCAGAATCCCCACACCCTTGATGACCTGAGCCGCGTCGAGGAACTGGGGCCGTGGAAGCGAAAGACTTATGGCAAGGCGATCCTGAAGGTGCTGGCAAGTTGGTAGATTCGTAGACCGGTAGTCTGTAAATTGGCAACATACTCCGACGGTAACTGCTCACAGGCTACCCTCCCGCAGGTTACGATTTGCTGTACTCGCAGGCTTGCATAGCCGTTGGGATATGCTTTTGCGTTGAAAACCCGTCCAAACCTACGGGAGGGTGAGTAGTAACCTCCGACGTACC
>JADHWW010000057.1 GCA_016783285.1 Anaerolineae bacterium | reverse complement strand
CTCCGGCGAGGACAATACCGCTCGCCTGGCCTGGACCGATAATCTGGCCCCTGAAGACAAGCCGGAGGGGTTGGTGTGCGATGCCGAGGCCGATCTGGCCTACTTCGTGGGCTGTGTCTCGGCTATGTTTCCTATGAGTTACGGCATCCCCCAGAGTTTCGCCACCGTGTTGAGCCGTGCCGGTGTCAGTTTCACGACTCTAGGCGGCGATGAGCGATGTTGCGGCTTCCCACTGCTGATGGCGGGCCAATTGAAGCAGGCGGAACCGCTGATCCGTCATAATGTGGAGCAGATGCGCGCGCTGGGGATACCCCGGTTGGTCATGACCTGTCCCTCCTGTTACCACATGTGGCATCATACCTATCCCGAGGTCCTCGGCGAGGAACTGGGCTTCGAGGTGGTGCACGCTGTGGAAGTGATGTCTGATCTGGTGACCGAGGGGCAGTTGGAGTTTACGGAGCCTCGGCGCACAGGCGTGGTCACCTATCACGACCCGTGTGACCTGGGACGCAAGAGCGGCATTTTCGACCCGCCGCGTGAGGTGCTGCGCCGGGTGCCGGGCTATACCTTTGTCGAGATGCAGCAGTCGCGGGAACACGCGCTCTGTTGCGGTGGCGGTGGTGACCTGGAGACGTTTGACCCGGACCTGGTGCAGGAGGTGGCAGCACAGCGCATCGCTCAGGCGGCGGAAGTGGGGGCCAATGTCCTGGTCTCGGCCTGCCCCCAATGCGTGCGTACTCTTTCCAAGGCGGCCCGCGCTAAGCGGGTGCGCATCCGGGTGATGGACCTGACCCAGTTCGTCGAGATGGCGTTGGCGTGAGGGGTGGTAGATGGGGAAACTGGTAAATTGGTAAATTCGGTGGTACACTGTGATTTACCGGTCGCCAGTTTATCACGAGACCCTGCAGGAGTAGCCAATGGCTGAAGTGAAGGAAATTGCCACGGTTGAATACGACGTGCGCCCGCGCGTCATATTCCGTCCGCCTGTCTACTACCCCGAATTGGATGGAGAGCCTATAGCCGAAACTGACAGGCACATCAACCTGTTGATCTATCTGCGCGAGGCTCTGAACGACTACTTCCGTGATGACCCCAACGTTTACGTCGCCGGCAACCTGTTCGTCTATTACGAGGAGGGCGACCCCACCGAAGTCGTCGCGCCGGACGTCTTCGTCGTCAGGGGAGTACCGAAGCGCGACCGTCGTATCTACCAGGTGTGGAAAGAGAACAAGGGGCCGGACGTGGTGTTTGAACTGACCTCGCGGGGTACTCGTCAGAAGGACCTGGGATCGAAAAAAGGCGTCTACGAAGTGCTGGGGGTGGAGGAGTACTTTCTGTTCGATCCGTTCGGGGAGTATCTGACGCCGCGGCTGGTGGGCTTTCGGCTGGCGAGATGGGGCTACCGCCAGATAGAGGACGAGGAGCCGCTGGTGAGCCGGGTGCTGGGGCTGGAGTTACGGGTGGAGGGAGAGATGCTACGACTGGTTGATCCGGCGACGGGGGAGAAGTTGTTGACACCGCTGGAGGCGCAGGAGGCCCGCCGCCAGGCAGAAACTGAGGTCGAGCGGCTGCGGGCTGAACTGACTCGCCTGCGTGGGGAGGCGACTAAATGACTCAGTTGAACAAGATCGCCATCAGTGGCAAAGGAGGGGTGGGTAAGACGACCCTCGCTGCACTTCTGACCCACATTTACGCGGAACGGGGCCGCAGTGTCGTCGCCATTGACGCCGATCCGGCCGGTGGGCTGGCCGAGGCATTGGGGTTCCCTCCCGACCTGGTCGCTCAGGTCACGCCGGTAGCCAGGATGGATGAACTGATCTACGAGCGCACGGGCGCGAAGCCAGGCACTTCCGGTGGCTTCTTCAGCCTCAACCCCCGTGTGGACGACATCCCCGACCGTTTCAGCGTCTCCTATCGCGGGATCCGCTTTCTTCGGTTGGGCACCATCGAGTCCGGCGGTAGCGGTTGCATTTGCCCCGAAAGCGCGCTGCTCAGGGCGTTGGTTACCCACCTGCTGCTCTATCGCGACGAGATGCTGATTCTCGACATGGAGGCCGGGGTGGAACACCTGGGCCGGGCGACAGCGCGGGCGGTGGATGCCTTCCTGGTCGTCGTGGAGCCGGGGCGGCGCAGCCTGGCTACGGCGGAGCGTATTCGCGAGTTGGCGGCCGATATTGGCATCAATCGCGTCTATGTAGTGGGCAACAAGGTGCGCGGTGAGAGTGATGGGGCTTTCATTCAATCTGGCAGTCCCGTACCGGTGCTTGGTTATCTCTCTGCCAATCCTGAGTTGACCGAGGCGGACTTGCAGGGCGAGGGGGTCTTCGACGCTGCACCCCGGGCCGTCGAGGAGGCGCGGGCGATTGCGGCGGCGCTGGAGGCGTTGTGAGGGTGAGTAGATGGGGAAGTGAGTAGACGAGTAGGCTAGGCGCTGTGAGACGAGTAGTCGTTGCTGTTGTTTTCTGCTTAGTTGCATTGCTTCTGTCTTCGACCGCCCGCGCGGACGAGTTGCCGCCATCGGCGTTCGTGGGGGGCGTGGTAGGTCATCCACAGGAGCATAACCTGAGTTGCGAGTCCCGCTCGGCGACGGATATTGCGGCTTTTTGGGGAGTAGCGTTTGCCGAGGATGAGTTCTTCCGGCGACTGCCCAAGTCCGATAACCCCAACCGAGGCTTCGTGGGCGATGTGGATCTGCCTCCGGGAAGCATGCCGCCTGTTGGGTATGGTGTATACGTTGGACCAGTCGCGGCCACGCTGCGCAGTTTCGGGCTCAATGCGCGGGCCCGGCGAGACTGGAGCCTGGATGACCTGAAGGTGGAACTGGCTGCCGGGCGGCCTGCCATTGTCTGGGCCACTTATGATATGAGGCTCTCGGAGATGCAGTCGTGGACCTCGTCCGACGGCGCGACGTCGCCTGTCGTGCAGTGGCAACATACGTTCGTCGCTGTCGGCTACGATGAGGAGGGGCTTTATCTGGTGGATGCCTACGACGGGGCGACGAAGCACTTCGCTTACGAGCAGTTCGCCCTGGCCTGGGCGCAATTAGGTGAGATGGCGGTCACTGTGTGCGGCACGTCGCCAGCGCCGGGCGGGAGAGTCTGGGAGGCGATGGCCGTGGATGGCCGGCGCCAATTTGTCGTAGACGGCCGGTGGATCGCCGGCCCTGAGTAAAACTATAGATGTAGTAACGACTTCAGTCGTTGTTGCTCGTTGAAACGACTAAAGTCGTTACTACGAATCCATATCACAACGGAGGAGGGAAAAGCAATGCCCAGCATGAAAGACGTTGCTAAGATGATGGAGAAGGTAGGCATTCCTGGACAGGATGCTTACGATCTGCCCAGCAGCACCAAGACCTTCCCCGATGGGGCGCATTACCGCATGGAGGTCTCCGGCGTAGAGCGCCCGAAGGTACTGGAAGCAGTGATTGACGAATCGCGCAAGCGTAACATTCCCATCCACCGCCTCATCTCGGTGGTGATGGGCGCGACGCTGTTGGACAGGGCCGAACTGAAGGACTTTGCCCAGATGGCCGCCGACGCCAGGATGGAAGTCATCCTCACGCCGGGGCCACGCGCGGGGTGGGACATCGGACGGCAATTGGCCACGCCCGAAGGCGCACTCTCTGGCATCCGTTGCCGGGGATCCAAGATGTTGAATCAAACCATCGCCGACATTATGACCTGCATTGATCTCGGCTTCCGCGGTTTCCTGGTGGTGGACGAAGGGGAACTCTGGCTGCTCAACGAGATGAAGAAGAACGGTGACATCCCCCAAGATATTATCTTCAAGGTGAGCATCTACGCCGGGCACGCCAATGCTGCTGGCGGTAAGGTGCTGGAGATGCTAGGAGCCGGGACGTTCAATCCAGTCGCCGACCTGACGCTGCCCCAGTTCGCCGCCATCCGGCAGGCGGTTGACATTCCCCTCGACCTGCACATCATTCTCGCCGATTCCTTCGGCGGCTATATGCGCTTCTATGACGGTCCAGAGATGGCTCGCGTCTGCTCCCCCTGCTACTTCAAGATCGAGCCCGGCCCGGCGTGTGCTGCGACCGGGGCGGCACTCTATAAGCCGTGGGTTGACGAGGGTATGCTGGCCAACTGGGGACGGGTCAAGGTCAAGTATGCTCAGATTATCCACGAGATCATCCAGGAGAACAATCCTGATCTCAAGTTGTCCGCGCTGGGTGCACCCGACCTAGCGATTCCGCAGCCGTAGGAGGACTGATTTGAACGACCAGATCGAATCTTTCGTTGAACTGATCCGCCGGGCAGCGACCGACTTGCCGGCTGACGTGGAGGCGGCGCTGCTGGCGGCACAGGCCCGCGAGGAGCCGGGATCAGCCGCCGCCGGAGCGCTGGAGACTGTTCTGGAGAACGTGGCGCTGGCCCGTGCCAACTCCACTCCCATCTGCCAGGATACTGGTGTGCCCATCTTTTACGTTTACCATTCCCAGGGTGTCAGCACCCGCCAATTGCGGACGCAGATTGAGGCGGCGGTGGCCGAGGCCACCCGCCGGGCCTACCTGCGGCCCAACGCGGTGGACTCCCTCACCGGCCGCAACAGCGGGAACAATCTGGGGGTGGGCTTTCCCACCTTCCACTTCGAGGAATGGGAGGAGGATGATCTGCGAGTGGATCTACTTCTCAAGGGTGGCGGGAGCGAGAATGTGGGCGCGCAGTACAAGCTGCCCTACGGGCCGTTGAAGGCCGGACGGGATCTGGAGGGGGTGCGCAAAGTGGTCCTGGACGCCATCTATCAGGCACAGGGGAAGGGATGCGCGCCGGCGGTGCTGGGGGTGGCCATCGGTGCCGACCGGGGCACCGGCTACGTCCATGCCAAGGAGCAACTCTTCCGCCCGCTGGACGAGACCAACCCAGTGCCGGAACTGGCGGCGCTGGAAGAGCGGCTGCTCGGCGAGTGCAACGAACTGTCCATCGGGCCGATGGGCTTCGGGGGAAAGACGACCGTATTCGGCGTCAAAATCGGGGCTTACCACCGTCTCCCGGCCTGCTACTTCGTGAGCATCGCCTACATGTGCTGGGCCTGCCGGCGGGCGCGGATGACTGTACAGGATGGAGAGGTGGAATTCGAGTAGCAAATGACAAATGACAAATGCCAAAGCCCAAGGGGATGGAGGCGGGGGTCTGCTGCGGCCCTATAGTTCCTGCTCGATCTCCCCCGATGAGGAATGGCAGGTTTGGGCGGGTGAAACTGAGGTCAGGGGCGGGGATGCAGTGATGTCTGATGTTGGGCGGGATGTGCTTGTAGCCAGTCTCAATTGCTCAGCGACGGCCTGTCGTTGGAGCAGGGGCATTGGGTTATGGAGAGAAAGGCGGTGTTGAGCCAGGAAACCCTTGAGGAAATCCTCCGGCGAATCGTGCGGGTGGCCCAGCCGGATAGGATCATCCTGTTTGGCTCGGCGGCTCGGGGACAGATGAGACCTCACAGCGATGTAGATTTGCTGGTGATCAAAAGTGGGGAATTTGACCAGAATCGTCTTGTCGGCGACATTTACATGAATTTGCATGGAGTGGGACAGGCGGTGGATGTGATTCTGGTCACCCCGGAACAGGTGGAGCGATACCGCCATACCCACTGCCTCGTCATCGCCCCCGCTTTACGAGAGGGACAGGAGGTCTATCATGCCTGAACGCTACCCTCCGGATGACCCCAGGGAGTGGCTGAACAGGGCCCGAAGTAACCTGATAGTGGCCCGGACAGAAGAGCCGGGCATCTACCTGGAAGACCTATGTTTCAACGCGCAACAGGCTGCGGAGAAAGCGATCAAAGCCCTTTTGGTCCAGCACGATGTAGAATTCCCTTATGTTCATGATCTTGCCGGGTTGCTGACATGGCTCGAAAGGGCCGGTCACGAAGTTCCGGAATCCATCAGACAGGTCGAGCGGCTTACACGGTTTGCCGTTTTCGCCCGATATCCCGGCCTCACGCCGCCGACCAGCCGTGAGGAATACCGGGAAGTCCTCGCCCTTGCCGAAGCGGTGGTCCGCTGGGCCGAAGAGAGCCTGCGGAGCGAGCAGGACGGGCGATAAGGTAAGATATAAGTTTAAGGAGTAAGTCATCTATGGCAACTTATGATCTGACGATTCCGATTTCTGAAGAATCTATCCGCGCTCTTCACGTCGGTGACGCGGTGCGGCTGAGCGGCGTGATGGTCACCGGGCGCGACGCGGCACACAAGTACCTGATCGAGAACTTTATCCGCCCTTCGACAAGCTCAGGGCAGGCTCCTTCGACCCTTCGGCTACGCTCAGGGCAGGCAGGCTCAGGACAGCGCACCGACGCAGTGCCCGAAAGCGAGAGACCGCTGTACGAGGAACTGCGGCGACTGCTCCACGGCAGCGTCATCTACCACTGTGGGCCTGTCGTGCGGCAGGACGAGGAAGGCAGATGGCACTTTGTCGCCGCCGGCCCGACGACCTCCATCCGCGAGGAGGTGTATGAGCCGGAGGTCATCACCCACTTCGGGCTGCGCGGCGTCATCGGCAAGGGAGGCATGGGGCCAGGGACGCTGCGCGCCTGCCAGGAGCGCGGCGCGGTCTACTTCCACGCCGTCGGTGGGGCCGCCTCCCTCATCGCCGACGCGGTGAAGGAAGTCGTGGCGGTATACAAGAAGGACGAGTTCGGCGTGCCGGAGGCGTTCTGGGTAATCCGCGTCGAGAACTTCCCTGTGGTGGTGACGATGGATACGCACGGGCGGAGCATCCACGACGAGGTGGAGGCGGCGTCGAGAGAGGCACTGGAAGGGTTGATGTGAGGAGATGTCACCTTGAAACTCTGGCGCACACCGTTAGACGTTGACAAATTCACTTCTCCGCACGGCGAGGTACACATCATCAAGTCCCGCTGTAAAGGGTGCGGATTGTGCGTGCGGTACTGCCCTCGTCAGGTGCTCGAAACGTCGGACGAGATGAACGAGAAGGGTTATCATCCGCCCCGGGCGGTTCAGCCGGAGCGGTGTGTGGCCTGCCGGCTATGTGAATTGCTTTGCCCGGAATTCTGTATCTACGTGGTGGAGGTGAATGGGCGTGAGTGAATCTGGAGTGTTGGAAGGCGCGTTTTTCCTGGACGGCGACACGGCAGTTGCCGAGGGGGCTATCTGTGCTGGCTGCCGCTTCTTTGGTGGCTATCCCATCACGCCGGCCACCGAGATCGCCGAGCGCATGGCCGCGCGGCTGCCGGAGGTCGGCGGCGTCTTCATTCAGATGGAGGACGAACTGGCCTCGATGAACGCGGTGATCGGCGCGTCCTGGGGCGGAGCGCGGGCGATGACTGCTACCTCAGGCCCCGGCCTCAGTCTGATGCTGGAGAACATCGGCCTGGCGATCATGACTGAGACTCCCTGCGTGGTGGTGAACATACAGCGAGGCGGGCCCTCTACTGGCCTGCCGACGCTGGCCAGCCAGTCTGACATGATGCAGGCCAGGTGGGGCTCCCACGGCGACTACGAGATCATCGCCCTTGCTCCCGGTTCCCCGCAAGAGGCGTTCGACCTGACCATCCGCGCCTTCAATCTGGCCGAGAAGTACCGCACACCGGTATTGGTGATGAGTGACGGCGCGGTGGGCCACATGACCGAACGAGTGGTCATCCCGCCGGCGGAGGAGATCTTTATCTACCCCTGGCGCAAGCCGAAGGCGCCGCCCGGTCCCGACTTTCTACCTTACGCGCCGGAGGAGGACGGCGTGCCGCCTTTCCCGATCGCGGGGACGGGTTACCGCATCCACATGACCGGTCTGACTCACGACGAGCGTGGGTATCCGGTGGTGACGGCGGCACAGCAGGCGAAATCCATCCCCCGCCTCATCGCCAAGATCCGCGACAATCGGCACGATATCATTGAACTGGTCGAGGACGGCGTCGAGGACGCGGAGGTCGTGGTCGTCTCCTATGGCATTTCGGCCCGCACGGCGCTCCTGCCAGTGCAACAGGCGCGGGAAGAGGGGTTGCGGGTGGGAATGCTCAAACTGGTGACGGTATGGCCTTTCGCCGATGACCGTATCCGTGAATTGGCGAAGCAGGTCAAAGCACTCGTCGTGCCGGAACTCAACATGGGACAGATCGCGCGGGAGGTCGAGCGGTGCGCAGCTGGACAGGCGCGCGTTATCCCTGTCACTCATCCCGGCGGCGACATCCATGATCCGGCGAATATTCTGGACGCGATTCGCGAGGCGGCGAGATGAGCAGGGGGGCGGAGAGGCAGAGGAGCAAGGTGGTGGAGGAGATGAAGATGGAAGACGAACTGGCGGGCGTGCCGACAGTGGAGGAGATCGAGCGACATCCGATGGACGAACTGTTGCGCACGGAGCGCTTGCCGCACATCTGGTGCCCCGGCTGCGGGCTGGGTACGGCGTTGAGTTGTTTTGTCAGCGCCCTCACGCGCTCAGGGCTTGACCTGGACAAGGTAGCGATTGTCTCCGGCATCGGCTGCACCGGGCGGGTGGCTGGCTACCTGCGGCTCGATGGCTTTCACACCACCCACGGGCGGGCCATCCCATTCGCCACGGGCCTCAAACTGGCCAACCCGGAACTCAAAGTCGTCGTTTTCTCCGGCGATGGAGATCTGGTTGCTATCGGTGGCAATCACCTGATCCACGCCGCCCGCCGCAATATGGACCTCACCGTCATCTGCGTCAACAACTTCAACTACGGGATGACGGGCGGGCAGATGGGGCCGACGACGCCGACTGAGGCCCGCACCAGCACATCGCCCCGGGGCAACCTGGAGCATCCTTTCAGCGTTCCCAACCTGGTTTCCGCTGCCGGTGCGACCTACGTGGCCCGCTGGACGACGCTCCACGCCCGCCGGCTGGAAAAGTCCATTCACAAGGCGCTCTTGAAGCCGGGCTTTAGCGTCGTCGAGGCCATCGCTCCTTGCCCCACGCTCTTCGTGCGCTTCAACAGAAGAAGGTTGGAAGGCGGGGATATTCTGAAGTATTATCAGGAGCACAGCGTCATTCGCCACGACGCCAAACCGTGGGAGGTGGACATCGGATTTGGCGGAGAGATCGTCTGCGGCGAATTCGTGGACATTGAGCGGCCCACTTTCCAGGACCGTATGCGGGAGGTGTACGGCGAGTTGCGCCCCTGTGATGACCTGGGGCTGCTGCACCGTCCTTCCGCGGAAGCGACCACTTCCTTCGAGGTGGAGATAGAACTGGGGGAGGAGAAACCTGCCGCTGTGCCAGTCAAGGTCAAACCGCTCGTTGTTGGCACCGCTGGCCAGGCCGAGGTGCGGCTGGGTGGGTTTGGCGGACAGGGTATCATCCTATCTGGAAAGATTGTTGGCAAGGCGGCGGCGCTCCACGATGGACGGGAGGTGACGCTGACGCAGTCCTATGGTCCTGAGTCGCGTGGTGGGGCTTGCAGCACCGCGCTCATCATCTCCGATGGTGCGATTACGTACCCGCACGTCACCCGCCCGGCAGTGATGACGCTCATGTCGCAGGAAGCCTATATCACCTACCACGGCCAGTTGGTTGAGGGGGGGCTGCTCTTGATTGACGCCGATCTGGTGGAGCCTGACCCATCTGCCGACCAGCGCATCGTTCCCATTCCTGCGACCCGTATCGCCGAGCAGGAACTGGGGCGGCGGATCGTGGCCAACATTGTGATGCTGGGGGCGCTGACTGCGCTCAGCGACGTGGTGTCAGAGGAGGCTATGCGCCAGGCCGTTCTCGACAGTGTGCCCAAAGGGACAGAGGAATTGAACAAACAAGCGTTCGGGCGGGGGTACGAATACGCTATGGGCTTGCTTGGCGAGGAGGCTGATGCCTGAACGGAGAGAGTAGGACGGACGCAGATTCGCGCTGATGAACGCAGATGTAGATACATCAGCACTGTCAAGCCTCCCGAGGGTTCCGAACCTTCGGGAGGCTTATGTGTTCTAGAATCTCAGCGCCGAGAGCGCGGTTCGCTGGCACAAAGTAGTACTTTGTGGGATAATGAAGCCGCAATTTCGGTATAAAGAAGGAGATCGGGCAGGCAAATGGATGTGCCGAATGCTGTAGAGGTTGTGGAGGAGAAGGAGACCCGTGCCAAACGCCGCCTTCCACGTGGCCGTGTGACCATCTTTCCCAATTGGTGCAAGGGCTGTGGGCTGTGCGTCGAGTTCTGCCCGGCTGGGGTGCTGGAGCAGGGCCCCGGTGGGCGGGTCATCGTGGCACACCCGGAGAAGTGCACTGCCTGCCGCTGGTGTGAGTTGCACTGCCCGGACTTCGCCATCTTCGTAGCGGACATCGAGCCAGAGGAGGTGGCGGAATGACTGCGAGCCAGACTGCAAGACTTATGCAAGGCGACGAGGCTTGCGCCGAGGGGGCGATCGCGGCAGGCTGTCGCTTCTTCGCCGGCTACCCCATCACCCCGGCCACCGAGATCGCCGAAGTTCTGGCCCGGCGTCTGCCTCAGGCGGGCGGCAAGTTCATCCAGATGGAGGATGAGATTGGCTCTATCGCCGCCGTCATCGGCGCGTCGGTGGGCGGGGCAAAGGCGATGACCGCTACCTCCGGCCCCGGCTTCAGCCTGATGCAGGAGAACATAGGCTACGCGGCGATGACCGAGGTTCCCTGCGTCATCGTGGATGTGCAGCGGCTGGGGCCTTCCACCGGACGTCCCACCAGCCCCTCCCAAGGGGACGTGATGCAGGCCCGATGGGGTACCCACGGCGACCATCCCATCATCGCCCTTTCCCCCTCGTCCGTCCGCGAGACCTTTGACCTGACGGTGCAGGCGTTCAACTTCGCCGAACGGTACCGCACACCGGTGATCCTGCTGATGGACGAGGTCATCGGTCACATGCGGGAGCGCGTAATCCTGCCCGATTCGGAGACCATCGAACGGGTGGAACGGCCGGGAACGACGGTGCCGCCGGAGTGGTACAAGCCTTTCGAAAACTTCCCGGCCGACGTACCGCCGTTAATGCCTTTTGGCGAGGGCTACCGCTACCACATCACCGGCCTGCACCACGACGAGCGGGGGTATCCAACCAACCGGCTGGACGAGGTTCAGCCCTGGCTGGAGCGGGTCTTCCGCAAGATTGATCGTGGCCTTTCAGACATACTGCTCTACGATGAGGATGGCATCGAGGATGCCGAGACGCTGGTCATTGCTTACGGTGCCACGGCACGCTCAGCCCGCTACGCCGTCGAAGTGGCGCGGGAGCGGGGGGACAAAGTCGGATTCCTCGGCCTCAAGACTATCTGGCCCTTTGCCGAGGAGGTCGTGGAGCACGCCGCCACCCGGCTGCACCGTGTTGTGGTACCGGAGATGAACCTGGGTCAACTGGCGCTGGAGGTGGAGCGGGTGTTGGGGCGGCACAAGGTGCATCGCGTCAACCGTGCCGACGGCGAGATGATCCGGCCGGCCGAGATACTGGCCGCGATTGAGGGTAGGGAATAGGAAGTGGGGAGTAGAAATGAAAAGACAACAACGCGAGTCACGGGTTCACGAGCGCTATCTGCGCCATAGCAAAAAATTTCCGAACGTCTGGTGTGCCGGCTGCGGCATTGGCATCGTCATGGGGGCTATCGTCCGGGCGGTGGATGGCCTGCAACTGGACAAGAACGACGTAGCAATGATCTCTGGGATCGGCTGCACGGGGCGGATGCCGGTCTACGTGGACCTCAATACGATGCATACCACTCATGGCCGGGCGCTGGCCTTTGCCACTGGGCTGAAGATGGTGCGACCGGAGATGAAAATCATCGTGGTGATGGGCGACGGCGATGCGCTGGCCATCGGCGGCAACCATTTCATCCACGCCGCCCGCCGGAACATCGGGCTGACCGCCATCGTGGTCAACAATTCCACCTACGGGATGACCGGTGGCCAGTACTCGCCCACCACGCCCATCGGTGTGCGGGCGGCGACTGCTCCTTACGGCCACATTGAGCAGCCCTTCCCCGTCGCCGAGCTGGCGGTGACGGCCGGGGCGGCATTCGTCGCTCGTAGCACTGTTTTCCACGTGCGGGAGTTGGAGAAGTATATTGCCCAGGCGATCAACAAAGATGGCTTCGCGATGGTCGAGGCGGTGAGCTACTGCCATACGACGATAGGCCGGATCAACCGCTGGGGCACCGCGCCCGATATGATGCGCCGCCTCAAGGAGCAGAGCGTACCACTCAAGCGTGCCGAGAAGATGAGCGAGGAGGAAAAGCGCGACGTTACCATACGCGGTGTGTTCGTGGACCGGGATATCCCAGAGTACACGCGGCTCTACGATCAGATCATTGAGCGAGCACAAAGGGAGACAGCCTGATGGCGAAGCGGTACGAGGTGCGTTTGGCCGGTACTGGCGGACAGGGGGCTATCCTGGCCGGCATCCTGCTGGCCGAGGCGGCCATCCAGGACGGCAAGAACGTCACCCAGACCCAGTCGTATGGGCCAGAGGCGCGGGGCGGGGCCAGTCGGTCGGAAGTAGTGATCTCCGAGAGAGAGATTCATTATCCTAAGGTGATCCGGGCCGACATCACGCTCTGTATGAGCCAGGAGGCCTGTGATCGGTATGGTGGGCAGATGTGCAGGGATGGACTGCTGATTCTGGATGCTGACCACGTCACGCGCGCCCCGACGACACGGGCCGTGCGCGTGCCGATGACCACCCTGGCGCGGGAGGCGACGGGACGGGAGATCACTGCCAATGTGGTGGGGTTGGGACTGTTGGCTGGGCTGACCAGGATCGTATCGCGGAAGGCATTGGAGGCGGCAGTGCGGGATCGAGTCCCGCGAGGGACTGCGGACGCCAACCTGAAGGCGCTGGCGGCGGGGTACGAGGCGGCGGAGCGGGTAATGGAGGAGCGCGGATGAGATTGGAGCGGGAGCATCCTAATTGTCGCGCCACTGGCATTGGCAGCACGCCTCACACCGATAGTCTCACGGCTACGAATTTCGTGCTGGAGACGTTTCAGGATCTTCCCTTCTGGCCCCAACTGCCACGCCGCGCTTTCCGCGAGAACATGTACGTCCAGTTCGGTGAGTACCTGCCCGGCATTCGCGTCGAGGATGAAGAGGAGCAATCTTGGGTTGAATTGGGCGCAGGCTGGCTTGATGCAGCCGAAGCGTTTTACGCTGCCTTTCTGGAGGAAGATGCCGCCCGTTTTGCTCCCAGTCCCGAATACGCCGCTGGCCTGTACGAACTGCTGGGACGCGGCCCGCTGGAGGGGGCTTGGGCGATTAAAGGCCAGGTGACCGGCCCGATCAGTTTGGGCCTGCAGGTGACTGACCAGGACCTGCGCCCTTCTCTGTACGATGATATGATGCGTGACGTCATCGTCAAAAACGTGCTACGGCATGCGCAGTGGCAGGAGGCGCAGTTGCGAGCGCTCTGCCCGCGTACCATCATCTCCGTTGACGAGCCGTTTCTTTCGATGATCGGCAGCGCCTACGCCAGCCTCTCCTGCGAGGGGGTGACAGCAGCGCTGGAGGAGATTTTCTCAGGCCTGCAGGGCTGGACCTGCACGCATTGCTGTGCCAACACAGATTGGAGCATGCTGCTGGAGACCTCGGTGGATATCATCTCCTTCGACGCCTACGAGTACGCCGAGTATCTGGCGCTCTACCCCGATGCGCTGCGGGGTTTTCTGGCGCGGGGCGGAATGCTGGCCTGGGGGGTGATTCCCAACACAGGCGAGGCGGCGGAGACGATCACGCTGGATGGAGCGTGGGAGGTGCTGGAGCGGGCGATGGTGCTCTTTGAGCGCAAGGGGTTCGACCGGCGGGAGTTGCTGCCGCGCTCCTTCATCACCCCGGCCTGCGGCACCGGCACGCTATCTGTACCCGTAGCCGAGCGGGTGATGCGGCTGGCAGCGGAATTATCTGGGCGGGTGCGTGAGGAGTATAGGTTAGCAGGCTGACCTACAGTGTATACCTCCGCA
>JADHWW010000056.1 GCA_016783285.1 Anaerolineae bacterium | reverse complement strand
GTATCGGCGATAGGTGGCTTAGAAGAGCTGCCGTATGTCCATCAGCACCAACCGCTAATTGCTATGTACCACTTGCCCATCGAAAATGGTCATCACTACCTGCGCCTGAGCGATATCCATCGGTTCGACAGCGAAAATGTCACGGTCGAGGACGATCAGGTCGGCCAGCTTGCCGGGGGTGATGCTGCCCAACTCCGCCTCCCGACCAGCGACCAGAGCCGTGCCCATAGTGTAGCCCCACACCGCCTCGGCCACGGTCAACCGCTGCCGGGGGTACCAGCCGCCCTGTGGCTCGTCGTCTCGCTGTTGGCGAGTGACGGCAGCGTGGATGCCAAACATCGGGTTGGGGTTCGCTACGGGGCAGTCGGAGCCAAAGGCCAGCGTGACCCCGGCCTCCAACATATCACGGAAGGGATAGGCGAAGCGCCCGCGTGGGCCGACCGACTTTTCGATCATCGGGATATCATCAGGGGCGTGGATGGGTTGCACTGAGGCCACGACGCCCAATTGCCCCAGCCGGATCACGTCGTCGGGACGGATCATCTGCACGTGTTCGATGCGGTGGGGAGCCACAGGTGGCGCGGTGGTGGATTCTCGCTCACTGTTCAGGACTTGTTCAAAGGTAGTGATCAGTTCCCGGTTGGCCCGGTCGCCGATGGCGTGGATCGCCACGGCCAGCCCGGCCAGGTCGGCCTTGCGTACCGCCTCGGCGATCTCTTTCATCGGGGTGAGGGGCATACCACAATCGCCAGTGTCTTCGTAAGGTTCCAACATCCAGGCGGTGCGCGCGCCCTGTCCGCCGTCCGAAAATAGCTTGACGTGCCCCACGCGCAAATAGTCGCCGCCCATACCGGTGCGCAGGCCCAGGGCGATGGCCTCGTCCAATCGCTCGCCGGGGATGTGCATCCACATCCGCAGGGCCAGTTCGCCCGCTGCCTGCAAACGTTGATAGGCACGAAACGCTGGCGGCCCATCGGCCCCGCCCATGATGCGGTAGTCGTGGACACCGGTCAGGCCCAGCCGGTGGAGGATGGCGAACCCGTCACGCATGGCCGCGACCGTCTCCTCCTCGGTGGGCGGGGGGATGACGTCGACCACCAGGTTGATAGCCAGGTCGCGTAGGATGCCGGTTGGCTGTCCCGATTCGTCCCGGTCAATGATGCCTTCGGGCGGGTCGGGGGTATCTCCCGTGATACCCACTTCCCGCAGTGCCCGCGAGTTGACCACTGCCAGGTGCAGGTCGTTGCGCCACAGGATGACGGGGCGGTCAGGGGCCACGTCGTCCAGGTCGACGCGGCGGGGCTGACGCGGTTCGGGCCAGCGGGTCTCGTTCCAGCCCTGGCCCAGCACCCAGTGACCGGGAGGCGTCTCATTTACTATTTGGGCCAGTCGCTCTCGCACGTCGGCGAGGGAGGTTGCCTCGGCCAAAGTCAGCCGGCGGCGACCGAGCGCCCAATCGTGGTAGTGGAAATGCGCATCGGTCAGGCCGGGCAGCACCAGGCGGCCTTCCAGGTCAATCATCTGTGCATCAGGCCTGGCCAGGGTGCGGATTTCCTCATCATCGCCCACGGCCCATACGCGGCCATCGCGGATGGCTACGGCCGTGGCGCGGGGGTAGGCTGAGTCCTGGGTATGAAAACTGCCGTTGACTAGAAATAGTTCGTTCATCGTACCTCTGTTTCATAGTAGCCTGGCTAAAACCTGTGGAAAACTTTAGTCATACCCGTTTCATAATAGTGTGGCCAATGCGCATTTCACAATAGGAACCCCCGAGGAAACGGGTCCCTTGGGTCAAGGACAAACTGGTGCACGCCGGTAACATGAGCACTTCCCCGTACCTCTGGCACAACGGCTGGTAAAGCCTGTCCTGAGCCTGTAGAAGGATCGCCCACCATCGTCTCGGCTACTAATCGTCCCTCGAAAGTGGTACCGAGGATGCCTGCGTTGATGTATGGTTGGTTGAGAGCCAGTTGGCCCCGGTGATGGAGCAAGGCCATCTTGGCGGACGTGCCGGTGCCGCACGGGGAGCGGTCTATGTGGGATTCGCCGTAGATTACCGCGCTCAGCCCTCGTCCTTGCCGATGCCCGGAGAGATCGTAGAATTCGGTCACGTCCACCGTGGTCACTTCAGGGCGGGCCGGGTGGCAGACGGTCAACTGCTCGTTGGCAGACTCGATGATGGCCATGCCCAGTTCGATCAACCGTCCGGCGTTCTCCGGCTTCAACGCCAGGCCAATCTGCTCGGCCGAGACCATGGCGAAAAAGCCGCCCACGCAGACGGTGTCCACCTGGATGCGTCCCAGCCCCGGCACGTTCAGGGGTTGATTTTCGCCATAGACGAACGAGGGCGACAGCCGGATGGTCACAGACTCGACCTTTTGCCCCTGCACGTGAGCGACTGCCGTGGCCGGGCCGGATGGGGTGTCTATCGTCACCAAAGTCTCCGGCTCGACGGCTTCCACAGCCCCGGCCTCGACGAGTGTGGTAACAGCGCCGATGGTGGCATGGCCGCACAGGTAGGGGTAGCGGCGGGCGTCCATATAGATCAGCCCGAAATCCGCTCCCTCGGTCGTAGGCTCCGTGACCAGCGCGGCGATCATGTCGCGGTGGCCGCGCGGCTCGCTGGTCAGTTGCAGCCGGATGTGATCCCACTCGCGCATGAGGTACAGTCGCTTATCGGCGATCGTCTCGCCGGGGATGGGCGGGACACCGCCGACGATCAAGCGCGTCGGCTCGCCGGCGGTGTGGGAGTCTATGGTAACGAGCCGATCAGGAAATTGCTCCAGCAGTTGTTGTGCGATATTCGCCATTCGCCATTCGCCCATGCGCTATTCACGCTTAATGCCCAGGTATGCCTCCTGGACCGACGGGTCTTCGAGCAAGGCCGTCCCAACACCCTCACGGATGATCTTGCCCGTCTCCAAAACATAAGCCCGGTCGGCTACAGCCAGCGCCTTGCGGGCGTTCTGCTCTACTAGCAGCAAGGTGGTTCCTTCGGCATTGATGTCGCGGATAATGCTGAAAACCTCCGCCACCAACATGGGGGCCAGACCCAGCGACGGCTCGTCCAGCAGCAACACGCCGGGCCGCGCCATCATGCCTCGTCCCATGACCAACATCTGCTGCTCGCCGCCGCTCAGGCTGCCGGCGTATTGTTGCCGGCGCTCCTTGAGGCGCGGGAAGCGTGTGTAGACTTGTTCAAGGTCGGACTCAATGCCGGCATTGTCCCGGCGCAAAAATGCGCCTATGCGCAGGTTATCCTCCACGTTGAGATTGGCGAAAACCTGCCGCCCCTCGGGCACCTGGATGATGCCCTGGGCGACAACCTGGTGTGGTTTGTCCGGCAGGCACTGACCCTGGTAGACGACCTCGCCCCGATGGTACGGGACCATCGCCGAGATGGCGTTCAACAAAGAGGACTTGCCGGCCCCGTTGGCGCCGATGATGGTCACGATCTCCCCCTCGTCCACGTGGAGCGAGACGCCCTGCAATGCCTGAATGCCGCCATAAGCGACGTAGATATCTTTGATCTCTAGCAGCGCCATAACTTATCCCTCCTCTGTTCCCAGGTAGGCCTTGATCACCACCGGGTTGGACTGCACTTCCTCCGGCGTGCCCTGGGCGATGGTGCGGCCAAAGTCGATCACCACGATGTCGTCGGCCAGACCCATCACCACTTCCATGTGGTGCTCAATGAGCAGGATAGTCAGATCAAAAGTCTCGTGAATCTGCTCGATGAACTCCATCAACTGCACCGTCTCGTCGGGGTTCATGCCGGCCGCCGGCTCGTCCAGCAGTAACATCTTGGGTTCCTGGGCCAGAGCGCGGGCGATCTCTAACCGCCGCTGGTGTCCGTAGGGCAGGTTCTTGGATAGCTCCTGGGCGCGGTCGTCGAGGTTCACCAGCTTTAGCAGACGCCAGGAACGCTCGGCCAGGTCTTTTTCCTCACGCCGGCGACGCGGCGTAGGGAGCAGCCCTTCCCAGATAGAATAGCTTGCATAACGATGGCAGGCCGTGCGCACGTTGTCCAGCACGCTAAAATCGGAGAAAAGGCGGATGTTTTGAAAAGTGCGGGCGATGCCTTTTCCGGCGATTTGGTGGGTTCTCAATCCGGTGATCTCGTCGCCGTCGAAGGAGATGCGCCCCTTCGTCGGCTCGTAGATGCCGGTGATGAGGTTAAAGATGGTGGTCTTTCCCGCGCCGTTAGGCCCGATGATGGCATACAATCCCCCCGTTTCCAACCGGTGGGAAAAGTCATCTACCGCCCGCACGCCGCCAAAGTTCTTGGTGAGATTTTGAATTTCTAACAGAGACATGGTGGCTTATCCCTCCTTTTGCGCCGGGCGCGGCTTGTTGAATAGAGCTTTGACATTGGCTGGGGTGAGCTCCCACGAGCCCATCAATCCCTCGGGGCGGACAACCATGATCACCACGACCAGGACGCCGTAGGCGACCAGTCGCCACGCCTGCGCCGCCCGCAGCAGTTCCGGCAACGAAGTGAGCGCGACGGCCGCAAAGACCGCGCCCGTAATGCTGTGCATTCCACCAAAGATGACCATCACGATCAACTCGGTGGATTTGATCATGCCGAACATCGAGGGCTGAATAAAGCCGACGTAATGGGCCAGCAGCCCGCCCGACAGCCCGGCCAATGCAGCGTTGATGGCGAAAGAAATCTGCTTGTAGCGAAAAGAGTTAATGCCGATAGATTCGGCGGCCAACTCATCCTCGCGGACGGCCACGCAATTGCGTCCGTGACGCGAACGGACATAGTTAGCCATCAACCACAAAGCAACAACTGTCATGCCCAGGGTCACGGGGAGAGTGGTGTAGGTGGTGATGCGCGGGATGCCACGGGAGCCGCCGGTGAGCTTTTCCAGGTTCTCCACCAGCAAACGCACGACTTCTGCAAAGCCCAGGGTGGCAATGGCGAAATAGTCCCCCTTGAGCCGCAAGGTGGGATAGCCGATCAAGAAACTAGCCAGGGCAGAGACCAACATACCGGCCAGCAAGGCGAGCGGAAAGGGCGCCGCGTACCGAGTGGTGAGAATGGTGGCCGTATACGCGCCGACGGCCAGGAACCCGGCTTGTCCAAAGTTGAACAATCCGGTGAACCCCGTCATCAGCGACAGCCCCAACACCGCGATAAGGTTGATACAGATCAAGATGAGAATACCAACGTAATACTGTGACATTTTGCGTCTCCTTTACGCCTTTTCCCCGGTAACTGTGCCCATCAAGCCGCCAGGTCTGACGATGATGATGATGATCATTAGCGCGTACGAGAACAGATCGCGGAAAGCCGAGGAAACGAAGGCCGCCGCAAAGGTCTCGGTCACGCCCAGCACCATCGCGCCCAACACGGCCCCTGGCAGACTGCCCAGCCCGCCCACCACGGCGGCGATAAAGGCCTTGAGAGTCAGGATGCCCATCTGAGGCCAGACGGTATACTTGATGCCAAACAGCACCCCTCCCAGCCCGGCCGACGCGCCGGCCAAAAAGAACACAAACGCTACGACCATATCGGGATTGATGCCCATCAAGCTGGCTATCCGCATATCGTACGATGTGGCCCGAATGGCGTTGCCCATCCGCGTGCCGTAGATGATCCAGGTCAACAACGCCACCGATATGGCTGCGATCACGAAAATGATAATGTCCAGTCGCCCGATACTCAAGTCCCCTATCATAAAGGGGGAGATGGCAAAGACCTCCGGGTAGGTGCGAAATGTGGGGCCAATGGTGACAATAGTAAAGTTTTCCAAAAAGATAGAGGCTCCCAGCGACGAGATCATCAAGTACAGCAGCGGAGAATTGCGTATCCGGATTGGCCGGTAAGCGAGACGCTCATTGAGAACGCCCAGCAGCCCGGCCCCAATTATCGCCAGGGGCAAGGCCGCCCAAAACGGCATTCCAAACAGGGTCAGCGCAAAGAATCCAAAGTACGAACCCAGCATCAGCACACCGCCGTGAGCAAAGTTCGAGAATTTCAAAATGCTATAGACCAACGAATAGCCCACAGCGATCAGCGCGTACACGCTGCCGATAGAGATACCGTTGATCACTTGCTGCAAGACTGTGCTCATCTGAACCTCCCATTAAGAAGTAGACAAGTAGACAGGTAAACAAGGTTAGCAGGTCTGGGAGGAGATAGCACTCTCCTCCCAGACTGATGCTTGATACGCCTATTTCATCGGCTCAACTACTGTGTAGAACTCGAACTCGCCGTCTTTGATCGTCATGATGACGGCCGATTTGCCGACGGGGTTGTGCGTCTCCGGATCAATGGTGATGTTGCCGGTAAAACCCTCCACCGGGTCTATTTGCTCCAGAGCGTCGCGGATCGCTGCGGGGTCGGTCGAGCCGGCCTTTTCGATGGCGGCCGCCAGCACCAGCACGGCGTCGTGCGTCATGATGGCATTGACCTGGATGTCCGAGCCAAACCGTTCCTCGTAATCGGCGCGGTAATCCTGCACGTTCTCGGCGTTCACGTTCGTGTGGTCCACAAAGTAGCAGCCTTCCACTGCGGAAGCGGCCATCTCCAACAAAGTGGGCGAGGGCCAGCCGTCGCCGCCGATGAAGGGCACCGTGATGCCCAGGTCGCGGGCCTGCTTGGCCGCCAGGGCGACCTCTTTGGCCAGGAAGGGCATGACGATCACGTCAGGCTCGGCATCTTTGATGGAAGTGAGTTGCGCGCGGAACTCGACGTCGCCGGTCTTGAAGGCCTCGTCGGCAACCAACTCGCCGCCCAGCGCCTCCCATTGCTGCACAAAGTAATCGCGCAGGCCAACGGAATAGTCGGAGCTGATCTCGTAGAGTATGGCCGCTTTGCGGGCTTCCAGGTCGCCGTAAGCAAAATCGGCGATCACGGAGCCCTGGTAGGGGTCGGTGAAGCAGACGCGGAACGTGTACTCCATCAACACCCCTTCTTCAGGCTGAGTGACGCGCGGGTTGGTGGCGTAGGTGGCGATAACGGGCACTTTGTTCTCTTCGGCGATGGGGGCGACGGCGATATTGGAGCCGCTGCTGTTGGTGCCGATGACGGCCACTACCTCGTCCTCCGTGATCAGTCGCCGCACCACGTTGACCGACTCTAACTGGTCGCTCTTGTTGTCGTAGGCGATCAACTCGAACTGCCGGCCGCCCAAAAGGCCGCCGGCCTCGTTGATCATCTCCATCGTGAACAGAGTGCCGTTCCTGCTGGCCTCTCCCCACAGGGCCCAGTCGCCCGTGAGCGCGCCAAACCATCCCACCTTGATAGGCTCCAGTTCGGCCGCCGGTTCCTCCGGCTCCTCTGGCGCCTCGACCTCTCCCATAGGCTCGAACACCTTGTAGTACTCGAACGCGCCGTCTTTGATCGTCATGATGACGGCCGATTTACCGAGGGGATTGTGTGTCTCTGGATCTATGGTGATGTTGCCGGTGAAGCCTTCCACCGGGTCTATTTGTTCCAAAGCGTCGCGAATCGCCACGGGGTCGGCCGAGCCGGCCTTTTCGATGGCGGCCACGAGTACCATCACGGCGTCGTGCGTCATGATGGCATTGACCTGGATGTCCTTACCATACTCCGCCTCGTACGCTGCGCGGTAATCCTGCACGTTCTCGGCGTTCACGTTCGTGTGATCCACAAAGTAGCAGCCTTCCACCGCAGAAGCCGCCATCTCCAACAAAGTGGGCGAGGGCCAGCCGTCGCCGCCGATGAAGGGCACGGTGATGCCCAGGTCGCGGGCCTGCTTGGCCGCCAGGGCGACCTCTTTGGCCAGGAAGGGCATGATGATCACGTCAGGATCGGCATCCTTGATGGACGTAAGCTGTGCGCGGAACTCGACGTCGCCGGTCTTAAAGGCCTCGTCGGCGACCAGCTCGCCGCCTAACGCTTCCCAGCGCTGCACGAAAAAGTCGCGCAAGCCGACGGAGTAGTCGGAGCTGATCTCGTAGAGTATGGCTGCCTTGCGGGCGCCCAGGTCGCTGAAGGCAAAGTCGGCCATCACTGAACCCTGATAGGGATCGGTGAAGCAGACGCGATAGGTGTATTCCATCAACACCCCTTCTTCGGGCTGAGTGACACGGGGGTTGGTGGCGTAGGTGGCGATAACGGGCACTTTGTTCTCTTCGGCGATGGGCGCAACAGCGATGTTCGACCCACTGCTGTTGGTGCCGATGACGGCCACCACCCCGTCCTCCGTGATCAGGCGTCGCACCACGTTGACCGACTCTAACTGGTCGCTCTTGTTGTCGTAGGCGATCAATTCGAGCTGCCGGCCGCCCAGAACGCCGCCGGCCTCGTTAACCATATCTATCGTGAACTGGGTGCCGTTCCTGCTGGCCTCTCCCCAGAGCGCCCAGTCGCCCGTGAGCGCGCCAAACCATCCCACCTTGATGGGCTCCAGTTCGGCCTCTATGGACTCCTCTGGTGCCTCCTCTGGCGCTGCGGTTGGCTGGCCTCCGCAGGCGACCAGCCCGACCAGTGTAGACAGCACCAACACCAGTACTAACGTAGGCATCATCCATTGCCTGTGCATTTCTCTTCTCCTTTTATTTATGTGAGTTTCAGTGTCAGTCCCATCAGTTCTGAGACTGCCGGCAAAAAATCTGACTTTCCTGCTATCTAATGTATTTTTTGGTACTTATCACCTCCTTATGCTAGAGATAGAGCGACGCTGAGCCTTCAAACACCGGCGCCCAGCGCCAGGGAAATCTCGTGGGCGGTGTTCATCACCTGATGAGCCAGGACATCCTCCACCTCCTGGCGCAATACGCGGGCACTGGGGATAGAAATATTGACGGCGGCCACGATTTCACTATTGTGGTTTCGGATGGGGGCTGCCACCGAGCGTAATCCCGCTGTTAGTTCTTCGTCGTTGATGGCGTATCCTTGTTGACGTACCTTATCGAGTTCGGCTACCAGACCATTGAGAGTGGTGATGGTGTTCGGCCCCACCCTGGGGTATGGCCCTGTGCCCAGTAAATCGTAGAGTTCTCGTCGGGGAAGGTCTATCAGTTGGGCTTTGCCCATTGAGGTGCAGTAGACAGGCAGGCGGGACCCTGGCTGCAAATTGACGCTGATGATCTGGCTGGTCTTATTCCGCGCGACGTAGACGATTTCCTGGCCATCACGAACTGTCATGTTCGTCGTCTCGCCACACTCAGCAGACAGGGCTTTCAAGTAGGGCTGAGCGATCTGAGCCACTTCCAGGCTGTTGAGCACGGCGAAGCCCAACCGCAGCACTCTCAAACCCGGACGATACCGTTTCGTCTCTGGATCTCGCTCCAGGTAACCCAACTTCTCCAGGGTATAGACGAAACGGAATGCCGTGCTTTTGTCGAGATTGACAATCGAGGCAATCTCAGTCAGACTCAGGCTGGGCGAAGCCGCGGAGAAAACTTCCAGTATTTGCAGGCCTCGGCCCAGGGATTTGATGTAGTATTTCTTCTCGCTCATTGTCGTATGCGGCCGTACGTGAGCGGTGTAATCGAGTCTCTGATCTGGATAGCGGGACGGGGTTGTTTACTCAATAACGATAGACAATGACGACAGGATATTGACCGCGTGTATCAGGTTTTGCTATGCATAACTCTGTTTTCCTATACAAAACTCATTATACCAGCGTTTACCGCCGGTGTCAAGGGGAAAAGCCGGCGATTTGGCTGCGTTTTACCATTGACCGCCCTTGGATCTGCAGACCGGGTGGCTTGACATCATCGGTTTCTCCGCTATCATACAGTTGCGATGACGGAAGCCGTGGGACTACGGTGGGCTGACCTCGCGCCCTACGCCGGCCGCTGGGTGGCGCTGGTGCGCGGGCGCGTGGCCGGAGTGGGCTGGACGGCCGGCGAGGCACGCCGGGCTGCCCAGCGCAGCCGTCCCAAGGAGAAGCCACGAGTGATCTTCGTGCCAACCGTGGAGGTGACCGATGACAAAGATGACAAAGATGACAACGAAAACAAAGATACGCCTGCCTGACTGGCCCTGGCAGGTCGTGCGCCGGTTGGCCGGGGAGCGCGGGGCGCGGGTGTGGCCGGTGGGGGGCGCGGTGCGGGACGCGCTGCTGGACCGGTCTGTACACGACTGGGACTTCGCCGTGAACCAGGACGCGATGGGCCTGGCGCGGGCCGTGGCCAATACACTGGGCGGGGCCTACTTCCCACTGGACGTGGAGCGGGATGCCGGCCGGGTCGTGCTGACGGCTGCGGACGGCGCCGGGCTGGAACTGGACTTCGCGGCCCTGCGGGGCGCTGACCTGGAGGCCGACCTGCTCGCGCGTGACTTCACCATCAACGCGCTGGCGCTGGACGAGGCGGGCGTGCTGGTGGACCCGACGGGCGGCCAGGCCGACCTGGAGGCCAGGCACATCCGCGCGACGAGCGAGTGGGCTTTCCGGGATGACCCGGTGCGACTGCTGCGCGCCGCGCGGATAGAGGCCGAACTGGGCTTCGAGATCGAGCCGCAGACGGCAGACTGGATTCGCCGTGACGCGCCCCTGCTGACCCTCCCGGCGGCAGAGCGAGTGCGGGATGAGTTTGCGCGTGTGCTCGCGACACAAAACGCAGCCCTTCACCTGCAACGTCTCGACGAACTTGGCCTGCTGCCCCACGTAGTGCCGGAACTGGAACTGCTCAAGGGCGTCACCCAGTCGTCGCCGCACCGCTTCGACGTGTGGCAGCACACGCTATTGATGGTGGACGCGCTGGAGGGAGTCGTCGCTGCCGTCACGGGACACAAGATCGGGCCATGCACTCTGGCGGACGGGCCTCCCGCCGTCTGGGGCGACCTGACACGGGTGTTGGGCCAGTTCGCCAGCGACGTGAGCGCACACCTGGCGGTCGAGATCAGCGGTGGGCGCGACCGGGCGCTGCTGCTCAAACTGGCGGCGCTACTGCACGACGTTGGCAAGCCCGAGACCTGGTCACAGGGCGAAGACGGCCATATCCATTTCTACAATCACGAACCGGTGGGAGCACGAATGGCGGCAGCGCGGCTGCGGGCGCTGCGTTTTGGCCACGACGAGGTGGCGCGAGTGCGCGCCATGGTCAGAGGACACCTGCGCCCGGCTCACCTGGCCCGCGCCGAACGGGTCACCCGCCGCGCCGTCTATCGCTACTTCCGCGCCACAGGCGACGCTGGCATCGAGGTGGTGCTGCTAAGCCTGGCCGATTACCTGGCGACCTGTGGCCCGAATCTCCAGGAGCCCTACTGGGGGCGACGGCTGGAGGTGGCGGAGACGTTGCTGACCCACTACTTCGAGCGGTACCTGGAGACGGTGGCCCCGCCTCCGCTGGTCACGGGCCACGACCTGATGGCCGAACTGCATCTGGCGGAAGGGCCGGAGATTGGGCGGCTGCTGGAAACACTGCGGGAGGCCCAGGCGGCCGGGGAGATCAATACGCGGGAGGAGGCGTTGGCGCTGGCGCGGCGGCTGTAGTCGGCGTCAGTGATAGGGGTTCCGTTATCCCTTGAAGCGACTATTCGCTTGACAATCCGGTTATTTAGGATAGAATACCAGACACGCCGAGATAGCTCAGCCTGGTAGAGCACCTGACTGAAAATCAGGGAGTCGACAGTTCAAATCTGTCTCTCGGCACCATAAAAACCCGCTTTGCAAGCGGGTTTTTTGCTATTTTGGTTCACTGAGAGGCCAAATTGGATTGTTCTTCACGCCCCACTTTTGGAAAGTGAGTGACTGACACGCGGTTTGGAGTAAGAGTCAGTCAGTCACTTTTCAGGTATCAGGCTATCGGATTTGGGTTGTCGGCGCGTTTTTTTGCTGCCCATAGCTGGCCTGTTGCTGATGGCGAGAGCCAACGGATTAGAAAGAAGTCACTCCCATCTACCGGCGTCCCGGAGCCTGGCAATAGACAGATTGCAGGCAGGTGTATTCTTGTCAAGTTTCCCAACAATTCAAGGAGACCCACAAAGCGCACGGCGGCACGCACAGGCTTGTCACAGCCGGTGCTGAACGTACTCTCCCTCGCACGGCGGCCCCGGTGCGGCCCACACCGCGCGCTCGGTCAGGTCCATCACCAGCGAGATCACGGTCTGCTCTCGCTCGTGGGGTGGCTCGGTGGGGTCCTCGTGACTGCAGATAGAGTTCGGACGGTTAATGTGGTCTCGCAGCAATGTTTGAAGACCCTCCAGGCTCACTTTTCCTTCTCCCATCTGGGCCTGTAGCAGCCGCCGGGCGCGGTTGAGCCGCACGTGGGATCCAGCGTAGGTGCCGGGCTGCTCCAACGCCTGCATCTTTGGGGACAGGTAATGGTTGGTGTGGGCCAGCCAGCCACCTTCACCGTACAGGATGACGTGGGCGGTGGCCGAACTTTCGACACTGTACAGCTCGCCGTGAGCGTCGGTCAGCAAGTAATGGTAGCCGCCGGCCCGCTGTCGGGGCACGCAGGCCTGAATCGCCTCGCCGATGGTGCGGGCGGCCAGGATGGCCCGCGAGAAGAGGATACGCGGCACGCCGCTCTGCACATCGGTACTGTAGACCGAGTTGATTGCCACGCCAATCCCCGCTTCGTTGAAACCGACGTTGACCAGCAAGGCCCCGTAGCTCACACCGATGAAAGCCGGCCCACCGTCGTCCGGTTCCGCGTGCACCAGGTAGACGTGGTCGCGGTCCACGCTGATCCAGTCCTCGTTGTGGGCCAACAGGACGTGACCGTCGGCGGTGCGGTCGTCCCGCACGGCTACCGATGTGCAGGCCATACGTTGGCTCTCGCTCACCTTCTCGTAGCAGTTGAGCAGCCAGACGTCCTCAAAGGGGACAGCGCCCCCCTCGGCGATGCCACGCAGTTCCTCGACGAAATGCGGAAAGGCAGCCTCGGCGTAGGGCAGGTATTTGCGCGACTCGCGTATCGTCTCCTTCCACGTCATTTTGCTTACGACGGGGAGGAGTTCGCGGTAAGCGGCCAGCATACTGGCGATCTGGGACTGCGCTCCCTCCCCTTGCTGTCGCCCCCGTTCACGGGGTGGTCCCTTGACGTTGATGATGGGCACGGTTCGCAGGCTCATCGTCACTCCTTCACCAGTTCGCTCTCCGCCTCTTGCATGATGGCGTCCAGTTCCCGTTCCTGTTCCTCCGTCAGTGGCGGGATCTCGTGCTCGGCCAGCAGCCGCTCCGCCTCCGCCTGGGCCCGCCCGGCCATACCCTCCCGGCCTGCCCGGTCCCACCCCTCCCAGGAGCCCCGCTCCGCCAGGTGGGTGTGCAGCACATCCCCTGCCCGCAGGTAACGCACCGTGTGCCGCTCTCCCAGAAAGTTGCGCGGGCCGTCCATCACCGCCGCGATGACGTCCACGGCCAGCGCGTCCTCGTCCGCTACGAGACCGCGCCGCAGCCGGCGGACGCTGGCAGCGATCTCGTCGTCGGCTACCATCTGGGCGTAGGAACTCGTCACTCCCGCTTCCATCTCGCCGATGCCGGAAAGTTCGTCCGCCCCCGCCAACGCCGGGATGGCGGCGTTGAGAGCACGCTCGTAGCCGTTCTGCAGGTCCAGAACGTGGGCGTTGGTGGTCAGTCCGTAGACGTTGACCGGCAGGCCATAGCGGTGGCCGATCTGCACCGTCGCCGCAGAGACCAATCCCAGTTCCACCCCACCCCATACCGAGACGCCGGTGCGCGGCTCCATCATCGCCAGCCGACCACAGTAGACGATAGGCAGTCCCGGACGTACCGATTCGGCCAGCACCACCGACGCCAGCACCTCCGCGTTTTGCTGCGTCAGCGCCCCCGCCAGCGACATCGGCGCGGTGGCCCCGGCGATCGGGCACGGCAGCGGCCCTAGCGGTATCCCTAGCCGGGCAGCCTCCGTCATCGCCTCCGCCACGTCGTCCGGGAAGGTTAGCGGGCTGATGGGGGAGATGCCCAGAGTGAGCACTTCCGCGGGCGGGCCAACGACAGCAGCCATCCGGCTGACGTAGCGCACCTCGGCGCCGGTCTGCACGCCGGGTCCCTGAACAGGCTTGGTCGTGTAAGGCAGGGCATGCCGGTACATCGCCAGCGACATCAGCGGGCCGGGCACGTCCTGGGGGGTGAAGCAGGGGGTGATGGTAGTCACGCTATCCAGCGCATCCAGCAGGCGGGTCGAGTCCCGCACGTCCTGCACCGTAGCGGCACGGCGCTGG